>NZ_JBHLWI010000033.1:0-91953 GCF_042432905.1 Fontibacter flavus
GACAATTGCCAGTCTGATTTTTAAAAACTACCTTAGACATTGTTGTATTTTGTTCAACTCTAAAATAATAATTTTAGAGAAGATCAACAATAAAAAAAGGGTGTCTCGACTTTTCGGACACCCCCTCTTAGATTATGCTTTTTCTTCTTCAGAACTGTTTTCTGATTCCTGCTCCTGCAATACCTCAGGCACATATTTTTTGATGATGGCATACCAGCTGACCAATTTTTTGATATCAGAAGGATAAACTTTTTCTTCATCATAATCTGGCAGGACATGCTTCAGGAAGGCCCTGAGCTCGTCTGCATCGGCATCTGCTTCGAGTCCAAGATCTCCATTGAATTCCTTATCAATGTTTTTCATGATTTCTTCCAAAGGTGAAGCACCTTCTTCAGTCATGGTATACATGGAGATTTCACCCAAGATGGACACACGGTGATTCGCACCTACTACCAATTTGGCTTTTTTCTCATCCAAAGATTCCAAGATTACCCCGCCTCTTGTCGGTTTTAACACTTTATACAATCCTGGTTTTCCTGAAATTGTTGCTATGTCGTTGAATTTCATTTTCTGATTTTGTTATTGCGCCTGCAAATATAGAACATCCATTAAAAAGCCCAAGGTTTACTTCAGGCTATCATAATATTCCTGAACCTCTGCTTCTATAAAATTGATCAATTCTTCCTTACCATCAGTAGTTTGTGCAGATGTAATGAAGTATTGGGGATCTTCGCCAAATATTTCCCTTGCGGCTTCTAAAAACTTCGCCACATTGGCAAATGTTTTTGATTTGCCCTGTTTGTCTGATTTTGTGAAAACCAAAATAAAAGGGATTTCATGCTGACCGCACCAAGTGATGAATTCCAGGTCGATTTTCTGAGGATCAAGACGGCTATCGATGAGCACACAGAGCGCCACCAAATTGTCCCTGTTGGTCAGGTAGTCGCTGATCATCTTCTCCCAAGTGTTTTTGATACTCTTACTTACTTTGGCAAAGCCATAACCCGGCAGATCGACCATGAACCAATTGTCATCGATCATGAAATGGTTGATCAACTGTGTTTTACCTGGTTTGCCTGATGTTTTGGCCAGGTTCTTATTTCCAGTCAGCATATTGACCAAGGAGCTTTTCCCCACATTGGACCTTCCGATAAAGGCAAATTCGGGCTTGGTCGGGGCAGGACATTTTTTATAATCCGTGTTGCTGATTAAAAAACTGGCTTTCTTGATCATGTTCTCTTTTTTTTTGCAAAGGTAATTCTTTTAGGCTAAATCTGCCTTTTGTCTTTGGATATGTGCCTCAATAAAATTTTATGATTCAGGCATTAATGCCCAACATTTTTCATATGCTCGGGTTTACTTAGTAATATTGCACAAAATTAACGTCCATGTCAGTAGTACCATACAAAGAAAAACAGGAAGGTAAGAAGGAGCAGGTTGCGGAAATGTTCAACAACATCAGTAAGAAATATGATTTTTTGAACCACCTGTTGAGTTTAGGAATTGATATCACCTGGAGAAAAAAGGCAGTCAAATTATTAAAAAAAGATCAGCCTAAGCTTATCCTGGATATTGCTACTGGTACGGGAGATTTTGCCATTGAAGCATTGGCGCTTAATCCGGACAAGATCATTGGTGTGGATATTTCCGAAGGGATGCTGGAGGAAGGCCGCAAAAAAATGAAAAAACGCAAATTGGACCATATAATCGATTTGCAATTGGGCGATTCTGAGAAGTTGCTTTTTGAAGATAATAAGTTCGATGCTGTCATCGTTTCTTTTGGTGTAAGAAACTTCGAAAATCTGGAAAAAGGTTTGGCGGATATGTACAGGGTATTGAAACCGGGAGGGAAAACTGTCATTGTGGAGTTTTCCAAACCTAAAAAATTCCCTATGAAACAAGGATATAATTTTTATTTCAAATATATTTTACCTCAAATCGGTAAAATAGTATCCAAAGACAATTCTGCATACACCTATTTACCGGAATCTGTACAGGCATTTCCTGATGGGGAAAACTTTCTTGCGATTTTGGAAAAAGTAGGTTTTAAAAAGACACAATGCAATCCTTTAACATTTGGTATCAGCTCCATATACATTGGCGAAAAATAAGTCTCGTCTTTTTGTGCTTTATATTATGTCAGACTTCCGTTTTTTCACAAGCGAGGTTTAACGAAATCAGCAAGGCAGGCCAGGATGACAAATTGTTGTCCTATGGATTTTTCCTGGCAGCGCATACCAATTATTTTAGGCTGAAGTATTCAGATGCTTTTATGGATAATACCGGCAATGCTGCCAATGTGGAAAGTATTGTGCCAGTGTATACACCAGGTTTTTCCTTGGGATTTTTGGGAATTCTCAGGCTTCATGATCAGCTGAACCTGATGTTTACGCCCAAAATCGGTTTTTATGAATTTAAAACTGATGTGAACTACTTCAATACACCGACCTCCAATTCGGGAGAAATTAACTCCGCAGTACGAACAGAGACTTATATTTCTGAGGCTACCATGGTGGAATTCCCACTCTTGTTCAAATATAAGGCCCAGAGATTCAATAACAGCAGGATGTTTTTTACCGCTGGGGGCAGCATGATGTTCAGGACCAAAGAACAGGAAGAAGCAGATATCGAAGCATTGGTCACTACAGGAAGGGACTTTACCTTGGATGTAGGGATTGGCTTTGATATGTATTTCAAATATTTCAAGTTTTCACCGGAAGTCCGTTTTTCTCACGGGATGATGAACCTGTATAGGCCTGAGACAAGCAATGCTGGTTTCAGGGACCTGATCTCTGACATCAGAAGAAAGTCTATTACCTTGTATCTTCACTTCCAGTAATCATAAAAAAGCCAATCCTTTAGGACTGGCTTTTCTAATTTTTGCAGGGTAGCTCCTTAAGGTTTTACCCATGATCATGATTATTTGTAAATCAGGTCGAATCTGTCAAGATTCATCACTTTGACCCATGCTGCTGCAAAGTCCTTTACAAACTTTTCATTGTTATCTTCCTGAGCATATACTTCAGCCAAAGCTCTCAGTTCAGACTGTGAACCAAAGATCAGATCTGCACGGGTAGCGGTATATTTCACTGCACCGGTTTTTCTGTCTCTTCCTTCGAATTTCTCCTTGGTGTCGTCAGCAGCTTTCCATTCAGTGCTCATGTCCAATAAGTTCTTGAAGAAATCATTGGTCAACATGTCTTTTTTGTCTGTGAATACTCCATGCTTAGAACCATCGTAGTTGGTGTTCAACACTCTCATACCACCTACCAATACGGTCATTTCAGGAGCAGTCAAGGTCAGCAACTGTGCTTTGTCCACCAACAATTCTTCTGTAGAAACCGTGTATCTTGTTTTCAGGTAGTTACGGAAGCCGTCTGCCATTGGCTCAAGCAAGGCGAAAGATTCCACATCTGTTTGTTCCTGAAGGGCATCCATACGGCCTGGAGTGAAAGGTACAGTGATGTTCACCCCGGCATTGTTAGCCGCTTTTTCAACTGCGGCAGTACCGCCTAAGACAATCAGGTCAGCCATGGATACTTTTTTGGTGTTGGATTTGGCATTGAAATCCTTTTGGATTTTTTCGTAAACCGCCAATACCTTGTTCAATTGTGCAGGATTGTTCACCTCCCAGTTTCTTTGAGGAGCCAACATGATTCTGGCACCATTGGCACCACCTCTTCTGTCAGAACCTCTGTAAGTAGAGGCAGAAGCCCAAGCTGTAGATACCATTTCAGAAAGAGAAAGACCGGAATTCAAAATTTGCGTTGTCAAAGCTGCAATATCCTGCGCATTCACCAAGGCATGGTTCACTGCAGGAATAGGATCCTGCCAGATCAGATCTTCTGTTGGTGCCTCAGGACCGATATAAGTAGATCTTGGTCCCATATCCCTGTGCGTCAACTTGAACCAAGCTTTCGCAAAGGCCTTGTTGAATTCTTCAGGGTTTTCGTAGAATCTCCTGGAGATTTTTTCATAAACAGGATCCATTCTCATAGAAAGGTCTGTTGTCAACATGGTAGGCTTATGCTTCACGTTTGGATCAAAAGCATCAGGATACAATACCTTTGGATCTTTGGCTACCCACTGATGGGCACCTGCAGGGCTCTTGGTCAGTTCCCACTCGTTTTCAAACAAGCTTTTGAAATAGCCTTGGCTCCACTCATTTGGGGTCAAGGTCCAAATTACTTCAAGTCCAGAAGTGATGGCATCAGCGCCTTTTCCGGATTTGTAGGAGCTTTTCCAACCGAAACCTTGCTCTTCAATCGGTGCAGCTTCAGGCTCTGGGCCTACATGGCTGGCAGGACCGGCACCGTGGGTTTTACCCAATGTGTGGCCACCAGCGATCAAAGCGACAGTTTCTTCGTCATTCATACCCATTCTTCCGAATGTTTCTCTGATATCTTTAGCTGCCAAAAGTGGATCAGGGTTACCGTTAGGTCCTTCCGGATTCACATAGATCAAGCCCATCTGCACAGCAGCAAGCGGGTTTTCCAAGTCTCTGTCACCGGAATAACGCTTGGCATCACTCAGCCATTCTCCTTCAGAACCCCAGTACACGTCAATTTCTGGCTCCCATACATCTTCTCTGCCTCCGGCAAAACCGTAAGTTTCGAATCCAGCAGCTTCCAAAGCTACGTTACCTGCCAAGATCATCAAGTCAGCCCAAGAGATTTTGTTGCCATACTTCTGCTTGATCGGCCATAGCAACCTTCTCGCTTTGTCCAGGTTGGCATTGTCAGGCCAGCTGTTCAATGGTGCAAAACGCTGCTGTCCTGCACGGGAACCTCCACGGCCATCACCTGTACGGTAAGTACCGGCACTGTGCCATGCCATACGGATCATCAGACCACCGTAATAACCGTGGTCAGCAGGCCACCAGTCCTGGGAATCGGACATCAAAGTCTTTAGGTCTTCTTTCAGGGCATTGTAGTCCAGGCTGTTGAATTCCTTGATGTAGTCGAAATCAGCAGCCATTGGGTTGGACAGGTTGGAGTTTTGTCTCAGGATGCCGAGGTTTAGCTGATTAGGCCACCATTCCGTGTTGCTGGAAGTCTTGGCTGCGCTTGGGCTTTTCATTGTCGCACCGGAGTAGCCATCTACCGGTTTGCCCTCGTAGTTTTTCTCCTGTGCAGTGGCCATTAAGGTACTTGCGGTCAAAAGCCAGGATAAGAGGATTATTTTTTTCATATAGTAAAAGATTATGTTAATTGATTGAAGCGTACATTTTAGAAAACAAAATTACGGCTTAAGGTTTGATAAATAAAATTGATGATGTCAATATCCTCATTGAAAAAATCAATGACTATTACAAAGTATTCTACAAGATGGCTGTAAGAATCAGTAAGTCATGTGTTTGTTAATTTTGGTAAAAATCATGTTGTCACACATTCCTGATGAAAATCATCTAAGAATGGGCAATAAGTATGGAAAAATAGGGTGTGATGCCATCCAAATTAGACAGGGCTGTTTGCAGGTTTTTCCAATTTTTCACCTTATTCTGTCAATACCCAAAATTCATTTTCATCCAATACAAATGCAAGGATACCTTTTTTCTTATTGTAGAAAATACTCCTGTTATCTCCCGATGTGCCTATGTAAACATCCTCAAATTTTCTTCCGAAAAGTGTAGTATCGCCAAGGGCAACACTTTGGTTCCAAAATTGATTTTTATGAAAATCAGAAACCCTATTTTGTCTTTCTGATGTGATGATTTCTATTCTGCCATTGAAATTACCTTTCAAAGAACTGTCCACCAGCAAAAAATCGTAAACAGCGATGTCATCTAAATCAGCTGCATCTTCAAACTGGGTTACCAAGTCAATATAAAAGATTTGAATTCCCGAAGAATCAAAAAAAGCAATCTGTTCTCTTTGTGTATCATAATAGAGATGTTGTTTATCGAAAAAACCTTCATCACAAGGTGTTCTCACAATCATTTTGGATTGGAGTAATTCTCTTCCTTTCATGGATGTCAGCCTATGTTGGACTCCATGATTATCTTCAAAAACCAAAATTTCTGTACCTGAGTAGGGGATGGATTGTCTTGAGGCTTCCGCTAATTGAATTTCCCCTAAAAGCACGTCTTTGTCACATTTCCCGCATGAATAGAGGAGCAGCATGGATAAAAAAATGGTCGCTTTGAGTTTCATGGGTTTGGATTTTATGTGGTGGAGGACCTAACTTTACTCCTAATATTATGTTTTTTTGATGTCATCAAATCTACACTTTTCAATTTAACTAAAAAAGCCATGCTGTTTCCAACATGGCCTCTTCCTTTATCCATTCTTTTTAATCAGCTGCCCTGAGGAACCAGCTTGATTAGCAGTCCGGTAGCTTCGGTAACTGCATAAATGTAGCCATCAGGACTTTGGGAAACCTGACGAACTCTGCCGATATCTTTCAGTAAAGTCTCTTCGCCTACTGCGGTAGTGCCATCCATTTCCACTCTTGCCACTTGCTGTCCAGCCAAGCCTGCTACCAAAATATTGCCCTTCCAAGCAGGATACCTGTCAGAAGTCACCAAGGTCATGCCGCAGGTAGCGATAGAAGGTACCCAGTAGGTTACCGGCTGCTCCATGCCTTCTTTTTCTGTCAGTTCGGTCAGGATCGTGCCATCATAGTTGATGCCGTAAGAGATTACCGGCCAACCGTAGTTTTTGCCTTTCTCGATCAGGTTGAGCTCATCTCCTCCCTTAGGACCATGTTCCACGGCCCATAGCCTGTTGTTTGCCTTGTCATAGATCATGCCCTGAGGGTTTCTGTTGCCATAAGTCCAAATAGAAGGATTGGCACCTGGCGTATTTACAAACGGATTGTCCTCAGGAATGCTGCCATCATCTTTGATTCTGTGGATTTTGCCATGGTCATTATCAAGTTCCTGGGCATTATCAGGTCTGGAACCTTTGTCTCCATTGGAGAAATACAGGTAACCGTCATTGTCAAATACGATTCTTGAACCGAAGTGTCTGCCGCCTTTCCACTCAGGACCACATACGAAGATTTCTTCTACACTGTGCATATTGTTGCCATCCAGTTTGGCTCTGGAAATGACCAGCACATCACCTTCTCCTTCAGGTCTGGCATAAGAAAGGTAAATCCAGCCATTGCTGGCGTAATTGGGATGGATTGTGATATCCAATAGGCCGGCCTGATTGATTTCATGTACTTCAGGTACGCCTGTGAGTTTTTCACCGGTGAATTTGTCATCCTTGAAGACAAGAATCTCACCTTTTCTTTCGGTCACTAGCATGCGGCCATCCGGTAGCCAGGTCATGCCCCAAGGACTTTCAAAATCAGTAAAAAGGGTGTCGATTTTAAAGGTCATTTTATCAGAAACCGTAGCAAAAGGACTTGGCTCTGAATATGTTTCATTGACTTCTTTTTCTGCACAGGAAGCCAAACCAAGGGCAATACTTCCTGTCAAAATAAAAGATAGTTTTTTCAGATTTTTCATATGGTTTGAATTGGTTTTCCTGCAAATTTAATCATTTCAACGAGTAATTGTTTTGGGCTTTTGACAAAAGGTCTTTTTTTGAAGTAAAAAGCCTTTTAAAACCCCATAGTGCTGTATATCTTTAGAAAATTCAAAAAATAAGAAGATGAACCAGATTTGGATAATGACTTCGGCCTTTGACCAGTTGGACCTGGATCAGACCATCGAAAAAGCACAAGAAGCAGGGGTACAGGGATTGGATGTTTGTGTGTTTAGAAAAGATGGAACAAGGGATGATTTTGTGGCTACCCATATGGATTATGAGCATTTTACACCTGATACTGCCAAAGCGATATTAGATAAATTCAACGCAGCCCATTTGCGCCTGTCTATTGGGGCTTTTGAAAATCTAATTGGTGGAGATCCTGTTCATAGGGTGAAAAACCAAAACCATCTACTTAAATTGATCAGAATGGCCCATCTCCTGGGAGGGGATGAAAATGATGTGAAGGTGGGGACATTTGTGGGCTATAACCATGAGTTGGGCAACCAGGAAAACGGATTTGAGAAAAATCTAGAGGAGTACCAGAGGATATTTACACCCATTATCAAATATGCGGAAGACCTCGGTGTCTCTGTGCTCTATGAAAATTGCCCCATGGAGGGTTGGCGCTCTTCTGGTTATGGCACTACCTTTAATAACCTGACGGGGGTGTTGGCGGCAAGGAAGATCATGTACGAACTGATTCCGAGCCCCAACCATGGAGAAATCTATGATCCTTCCCATGATATCTGGCAGAATACCGATCCTGTTTCGGTGATCGAGCACACAGATATGAGCAGGTTGAAAAGGATACATGTGAAGTCTACGCGCAATTTACCGGATCCTTTTTGGGGCAATATGTACCCGATGCAGCGGGTGAAGCCAGAATGGGCAGCTAAGGCGGGTATTCCTTACAGCACCAATGAATGGGACAGGCATCATTATGAAGCGACATTGCCGGGTTTTGGGTTGGGAGACAGCATGGATTGGAGGAAATTTGTGGAAGTTTTGCATCAAAAGGGATTCACCGGGCCTTTTGAAATTGAAAATGAGGCCAAACTATCCAAGCAAACTGGTAAAATGGGGGCAATCATGCAGGGTATCAAGGCGGCAGTGCAGAACCTTGCGCCGATGTTGTATCCGCTTACAGAGGAAGGTTTTGTTTATCCCGAAGCGGAAGTTCAGCCACTCAAGGACCTCAACCGAAAGGATATCCCGGTGGTGACGATGGAGGAGTTGGGGGGAAGTGGGAAGTGAAAAGTTAGGAAAAAGATCCAAGGCAATATTAAAATGAGCCAAGGGAAATGGAGAATGAAGAGTGAGAAATTGGACTTCCCTTTAAGGCCTGAAGGGCCGTTCCGTATCAGCCTGGGGTGAAACCCCGGGTTAAAGATCGGGTATCCACCATGCGAGGTCTGAAGGACCGATCGGTAATTGAATAAAAACAAAAATAAAATAAACGTAACGTGCGCAATAAAAACCGTATTAAAGGAAGTATGAAACAACTGGTAACTGTTTCCATATTATAGCATGATGACCATTGCCCTTATTTTCTAAAGGCCTTAACCAAATAAACAACAATTGTCCCAAAGAGGGCAATCAAAAAGATAGGCATGAAGGCCTTTCCCAAACCAACCTGAATCCCCATTGCATTTTGTATAGTGCCATAGGAAGTATACAGGAAAGTATACACAATGATCACATTCAAAGTCCTGATCATCCGGGTGGCTATTCGGTACTGCCTTTCTGCATTTTCAGTCGTGATTTCAGTAGGATAGTTGAAAATGTGCGGGACTTTATTGATAAAAAACAGCCCCGTATAGGTGATTAATCCTATTATAGGCATCATCCAAAGCATACCTTTTCCTCCATATGCCGTGACTTGTCCAGTTGCATCATAATGCTTTGGGATACGGTCCGGGAGTTCCGGGTAATAGTAGATAGGAATTACCAATAGGAGGACCATTGCCAAAAAGCCCAGGCCCTCCAAAATCTTATCCCAAGCGGTCCATTCCAGTTTGATGATAGGTCTTGCTGCCATTTTTCTCTTACATTTCCCAACCCGATCTTACAGGTTCCTTGATAAATTGGTCTGCCTCAGGGAGACCTTTGGCTTTCATGTTGTCATAATCCCACTCTATCAATTTGCCTCCCAATCTCAAAGAAAGCACTCCCAATAATGTAATTTCTGTTAATCTTGACCCGTATTCAAAATTGGAGGAAGCCTGGTCATTGTTTCGGATGGCATCGATCCACTCCTGAAAATGGCCTGGTGATCTTTTTATTGTTGGTTTTGGTGGTTTTACACTGTTTCTGAAGGACTCGGGGAAAACCTGAGGTTTACGGTTGCCCCCATCATTGATGATGACTCCTTTTGATCCTACAAACATGGAGGCTCTTGAAGGATACACAAAGCCCTGAGGCAGGTCAGGGTGGAGGTCTGGTTTCAGGCCACCGGAATACCAGGTGATTTTCATGGGCTTTTGTTGTCCTTTTGCAGAAAAGTTGAAATAGCCTATTTCTCCATAAGGTGCAATTTTACTGTCAGAATAACCTGCAGGTAACACCTGAACCGTATCCGGGCTTTTGAGGTCAAAAGCCCAAGTGACGGAATCCATATCATGGCAGCCAAAATCGCCCAATGCCCCACAGCCATAATCCCAAAAATCTCTCCAGGTGACAGGAACATAGTCCTTGTGGAAAGGTACCATTTCCCTTGGACCGATCCACTGATCCCAGTCAAAGCCAATTGGCATGGTACTCTGTCCTTGGGGCAAACCCTTCAGGCCAGGTAGCCAACGCCCTGCCGGAACCCAGGCATGGTATTCCTTTACTTCTCCTATTACGCCGGCCCTGAGGTATTCTACCGTTTCTCTGATGCCGTCAGCAGCATGCCCGGAGTTGCCCATCTGGGTAATCAAGCCGGTTTCTTTGGAGACTTTGGCCACCTCACGGGCTTCCCAGATATTGTGTGTCAGGGGTTTTTCACAATACACATGCTTGCCCATTTTCAGGGCCATCAAGGCTATGTAGGCATGTGTATGATCCGGGGTGGAAATTACAATACCGTCCAGATCAGCAGCATTTTCCATCATTTTTCGGAAGTCGTCGTATTGGGCGACCCGTTTAGTATCTCCTTTGGCGGCATTATGGGTGTCAATCATGGCCGATGTCGGCCCTCTTCCAGCTTCCGAGCGGTAATAAAAATCTGCCAGGTTCCAGTAATAAGCAGGATCTGCCACTGCGGTGATATTGACATTTTCCACCCTTAAAAAGGCTTCTGCATTTTGCTTTCCTTTTCCTCCCGCACCGATAATACCTAAGTTGACCTTGTCACTGGGGGCTGTATATCCGGGACCGCCGATGACATGTCTAGGTACTATCATCATCCCTGCGCCGCTAAGGGCAGCAGCTTTGACAAAATCTCTTCTGGAAAGGGGTGATTTTTTGTTCTTCATGGTCAATAGGGTTTAAGGTTGGTGATTGGATAAGTTATTGATTTTGCATTTATCTAAAATCATTATTTTGATAAAAGCGACCTCAATCAATATCCATGGTTTTTAGGCCATTTTAGCAATCAATTCCTTCATCAATTTAAAGGCTACCATTGCTGTCATGCCATGATGGTCCCGTAATGGATTGTATTCTACCAAATCAGCTCCTATTATTGGCAATTTGATAGCAATCAGGATATCAAGTAATTGTCTGGTACTCATCCCACCAGGTTCATAATGGGAAATTCCAGGAGCAAAGGCGGGATCCAAGACATCTATATCCAAAGAAATATAAAGAGGACCCTCCAAAACAGAAATAAAATCCATGGTGAAATCTTTCATTTCGACGATATTGACTTTGTACCTAGCCGCCTGTTCCCGCTGATGTTGGGTCAGGGTTCGGATACCCACCTGAGTTAATGATTTCAGCAAGCCCTTTTCCAACAACCGAGCAAAAGGAGAAGCATGGGAATAGGGATTGTCTTCGAAATTCTCATACAAATCCCCGTGGGCATCGAGCTGCAAGACATGCAAAGGCCCATGTTTCAGTGCATGGGCTTCAATTACCGGATAAGCGATGGAATGGTCACCTCCCAGGCTCAACAGTTTGCTGCCATCGGCTATGGCTTTGCTAACGGCTGCTTTGATCTGTTCATAGGCCTTTTGGGAATTTTGACTGCCAAAAGAAAGATCACCCAGATCCAGATAATCCCTTCCAGCTATAATTTCTACACCCTCTTCCGTGTAGTTATTGGCAGAGCCTTCGGTTGCCATCAGACGGATTCTGGGAGGAGCTAAATACGGTCCTCTAAGGAAGGAACCGTTAGCATCAAAGGGGATTCCTAAGACTTTGATCATGGATTGATTTTTACGGGTTTCAATTCCTCAAAGAAAATATCGTCGTTGGGTACATTAAAGTCCATTCCGACAACCTGCAATTTATTGTTGAGTAGGAATTGGAGTGTTCCGAAGTTAAACCAGGCATGCTTCTCGTCCCAGATGATTTCATAGGTGTCATAATGCCAATGTTTCAAGCTGGCAGAAAGTCTTGGAGCGTCTTCAAAGTAAAGTCGCAAAGTTCCTTTTTCTTCTTTGACTTCGATTTTGCCATAGATGTCTGAGCGATAAGTACCTGCAAATTGGGAAGGAGAGAGGGATGTCTTGGTGTTGAGGACTCTGGCCTTTTTGATGTTTGCGATACGGGTGTCATTGGCTTGGTTGGCCAAACTCCTTTTGAGCATATCTCCAGACCAATCTTTACTTCCTGTTCCTAAAAATTGGTCAAAAGCATAATAGGTAGCCGCCATGATGGGGCTTTGGTGGCCGTTGGTCAGCACCACTACGCCCAACTTTTCTTCAGGAATCATGGTCACTGCGGTAATCATGCCATCGTAGCCTCCTGTATGGCCTACCATCAACTTCCCATGGAAATCTCCCAGATTCCAACCCAGTCCATAACCACTGAAATGCCTGCCCGGATCGTTTGGCTGGGTATGGTCCACCACATTGACATTATGCATGGTCCACATCAGGTTGCGGTTGCCTCTGGAGATCAGCGTGTCCTTTCCGATGATGCCATGGTTCATATTGAAAATCATCCATTTGGCTACATCGCTCACGGAAGAAATCAACCCGCCAGTAGCACCAATGGTGTCCCAATCCTCAAAAGCAATAGGGAAGTTTTTTCCTTCTTCGCGTCCATGGGCAGTGACATAATTCCCCTTTTTATCCAGGTCTTTGGCAGTGGTGATGGTCCTGTCCATACCTAAAGGGTTGAGGATGCGCTCCTTTACATTTTCTCCCCATGTTTTGCCCGTAATTTTCCTGATGATTTCCCCAGCAGTCACATACATCAGGTTGGAATAACCATAACCTCCCCTGAAGTCGAAAGCTTGTGGAACTTTCCCTGTCCTTTTGATAAAATCCTCGGCGGAACCTTCATTTTTGTACCAGATAACGTCTCCACTAAAGGTTCCCAGGCCCACCCTATGACTGAGCAGGTCGCGGATGGTGACATGCGCACTGATCCAAGGATCATCGAAAAGTGAAAAATATGGTAGATAATCTTTTACCCGATCATTCCAATGGAGTTTTCCCTCCTGTACCAGCATAGCAAGGACCGCAGATGTAAAAGCCTTAGAATTGGAAGCAATGGCGTAGAGGGTATGTTCATCGGGTTTTTCATTTTTACCAACCGTCTTGTTGCCGTAGTTGCCGATGAAAACCAATTGTCCATCCTTAACAATGCCTATACTGGCTCCCGGAACATCCCAGTCTTTGACCATCTGTTCAAAATAAGTATCAAGTTTTTGGAAATCGGGGTTGGTTTGGGCCTGAAGGGAGTGGCTTGCCAACAGGAAAAAGATCCAAATGAAGTGGATATGTTTTTTCATTGATTGAGCGGGGATAGTTGCTGGCTCAATTTAGAAAGGACTTGGGACTGAGGCAATAGGTATTTAAACTTATTCCATGGATTGGAATTTTGATTTTAAATCCATTCTCTCGTGCAGAATTCTAACGATCAGAATATTATTGTCTTCAATAATCTTAATCCCGCTCTAATCATCTCGCTGGCAGCATGTTTCTGATTCCTGCGATTTTCCAGTTTTCCTCCTCCTTGACGACCAAAAAAGTACTCCACATCCTTCTTGTTGGAGCCTCATTGTCACCAATAATTTCATAGCGGGCATCTACAATAGCGCAAGTTTCATTTAATAAGCGAGCTTTCTCTACCTTAAGTTGGCGTTGCCCAGGATTATTGGTGGAGCTTCTTTGCATGCCGGACATGGCTTCCTTGATCCCGATTCTCCATTCCCCTGATGAAACCAATTGATCAACCTCTTTTGTCAAAATTGATTTGAGCAATAAAGTGTCCTGGTTTTCTCTAGCTTTGGAATAATCGGCAATCAGAGCTAAGATTTTTTCTTGGTCATGAGCTGAAGGTTTGTGTTGGGCAAATAAAATGGAGGTATTTAGAATTAAGAAAAGGAAAATTAGGGCAGGGACTTTTTTCATGGCGTGGTGTATTTGGACAAAAGAATTTGCAGACTGTCACATCTTTTTTTATGGAATAGTTTTATTCCAATATGAATAAATATAATCAATTCTTTGAATTCACAGAACTGACTTCAAAAACATGAAAAAAGCACATGATCTGAAATAATAGTTCATGCAAAGACGCTAAGCCACAAAGTCTGTAAAGTAATTGGGATAAGCTGTGCCTTTGCGGCGCTGTACCTCTGCGAGAAAAAAATCACTCCACGTCCACAAAGAAAAACCTATTTTTACCGTTACTAGCATTCAAAAGCGTCAAAACCTAAACTTAAAAGCAAGGCTAGGACTCAGCATTTGAAAGGCTGCATTTCGGGTATTGAGGGTGACTGTCCCTTGATTGTCATAGCTCGCATCCCGGCTGGTAAGGAAATCCATGGTGCCTGTTTGCATATAATTCACCCTCAATTCCAGGAATGTATCTCCTCCTTTTTCCAAGGGTATCATCAAGCCGCCTCCCAATTGATACATATGAGCCCAATCATATACCTCAGTTCCTGACACAAATGGTTCTGTCAGTCTGTTTTCCCTGACCTTAGATCGGGTGTAGGTATGAATGGCCCCCAATTGTCCTTCAACAAAAGGTCGAACGCCTATCCCGAAATCCGGCATGACACGTACTACTCCTGACAGATGAATGGCATTGTTATTTCTTCGGATTCTGAATCGCTGATCGGTACCGTTGATCACTTCTCTACTCCTATGAACTGCTGTGCCATAAAGCATGTATCCGAATTCCCCTCCTACGTAAATGGGAGTATTTGCAAGCTGATGGAGAACTCCAAGGTTGAGAGAGGGAAACCATTGATTGTCCACTTCCGAGCGGAAATCAGCGGTAGGCAGGCCAGCATTGACTCGTATTCCCCCTAGCGTTTCCTGCGCTTGGACTGAAAAAGAAAGACTAAGCAAAAGCAAGAAGAAAGAAAGTATTGTCTTCATAAGCGCAAATTTTCAGAATAAGTTATTGTCTTTTTGAACGAAAAATTAAGAACGGGGTTACGGTTTTGGGGATAGTTCACGCAGACCTGCCTGGCGGAAGACAGGGGCGCAAAGACACTAAGAAAAATTTAGGTTGATGAATTCAAAACTTACAAATTGGGTTAGTTCCCTTAGGTGAGACTCGCAAAAAAAGGCTACACCAGTGGTCAAAACATTTTTTCAAAATTAAGAGAAGCTACCGACCATCTGCGCCTTCGCTCCTTTGCGAGAAACCATAAACCTAAGCCTTCTCCTTCTCCACCAGCATTCCCGTGATTTCGTTCATAGCCTTTACCTTGCACTCAAAATCACCTTTGAGGGTAGCACGATAGGCATTCAGGTTTTCCAAAAGCTCATCAATTTCCTCTGGAAGGATTTCTTCAAAAAGCTCCCTCAAACGCTTGGCGGTAGTTGGGGATTTGCCATTGGTGCTGATTGCGATCTTTAGATTTCCCTTGGTCACTATGCCTCCCAAATAAAAATCACATAAAGCAGGGGTATCGGCTACATTGACCAGAATGAAGCGCTCCTTGGCCTCATCATGGATCTGCTTATTGACTTCTGGAAAATTGGTGGCAGCGATAACAATATGTTTTCCTCCAAGATACTTCTCATGGTAAGCATCTTCAATTAAAGTGACATGGGCCGCCGAATTGGCAAGCTCCAAAAACTTTTCATTGAATTCCTTGGATACTACGGTAACATGAGCCTCAGGGCTACTTTTGAGTAAAAAGGAGAGTTTCTCCGTACCCACAAAACCACCTCCGACCAGGAGGACGTTGAGTTGGTGGACTTTGAGGAAGATGGGATATAAGTGGTTCATGGTTTTAGATGGTTAGAGGCGAGAAATGAGAGGCGAGAAGCGAGAGTTTAGACGCTAGATTTAAGACTTGATGGAGATTATAAAGACAATCCGTTTATTATTGAAATAATGTGGAAATAAGGTTGAAATAAAATTGAAATAATTTTTTTTAGGACAAATGCTTCCTATTGCTGGGAATAATTCTTATTTCTAGATTATTTCACGAAGGTTATTTCAATCTTATTTCACGAAGTATATTTCGCGAAGCTTATTTCAAATTTATTTCCACTTGTTCATAAACCTCCTTCAATCGATAACTCTCCTTCACCACTTCACCTACAATAATTATCGCCGGGGCGGCAATACCTGCCTGATGGGATTTGGAGGTAATGTCTAGGATGGTGCCTGCGACAAACTGCTCCTCCTTGGTGGTGCCATTTTGGATAATGGCTACGGGAATATCAGATTTGCCTGCTGCTTTATAAGCTTTTACAATCTCGGGCAGTTTTTTGGTCCCCATCAAGATGACGATGGTAGCGGTGGATTGAGCAGCTATGGCGATATCTCGAGAGAGTTCCCCATAACTTGTGGTCGCTGTGATGACCCAGAAACTTTCGGAAACACCTCGCTTGGTCACAGGAATTCCTATGGAAGCTGGAACTGCCACCGCGGAAGTAATGCCCGCTACTACTTCGGTGGGAATACCGAAGGCCTCGATATAGTCAATCTCCTCCGAACCCCGGCCGAATACAAAAGGATCACCTCCCTTGAGACGGACTACATGCCCATGCTTCAGTGCATACTCTACGCAAAGTCTATTGGTCTCATCCTGAGGACAGGAGTGTTTGCCTACCCGCTTGCCGACAAAGATCTTGATGGCCTTTTCCGGGGCATGTTTGAGTAGGGATTTGTCAATTAAAGCGTCGTACAAGACCACATCGGCTTTGTTCAAGGCCAAGACTGCTTTCAAGGTAATCAATTCGGGATCGCCTGGACCTGCTCCTACGAGTGTAACTTTTGGTTTGATAAGCTGATTCATGCGAGTACCTCCTTTTCTCTGTATGAACTGATGGCTTCAAAAACTTTTCCTGCATCCTCAAAATAGGATCGGGCAAAAGCTTCCGAAGGTTCGTGTTGATTGATTTGATAAATGATGTCCTTGAGCGTCCCTTCGATGGCTATCTTTCCTGTTTCCACAAAGGTCTCATCAAACAAATTCACAATATTCGCATAGGAATTGGTGCTTTTGCTTTCGGACAATAAGATGGCTTTGGCGGCATTGACCAGGGCGGCATAAGTATGGTAAATGCTGTCAGACCAACGTTTTTCCACAAAGGCTTCTTTGGATAAATCCAACTTCTCCCGAGCTTCTAACAACAAGGTAGCAACCAAGTCGATTACCACTCCCGCACACTCTCCTACACCCACAGCCACTTTGTAAGCATCTTCATTGCCCCAATCCACCTGATCTTCTTCGGTAAGGGTATCCGTATCGGTCAAGCTTTTGAGGATATCGTAGAAGTACATTTGTCCTTTGCGGTCATAGTAGTGAAGAAAATCCTCACCTTCCTCTTGATGTTGTGCAAAGTCATCCAATAAAATCCTCAAGGCCTGAGGTCCTCTTTTGCTTGGAATCTTGATCACTTTATCTGCAAAGCGTCCATTGCCATCTCCCAAATTTCCTCCGCCCAACAAAACCTGTAGGGCAGGAAATACGGTTTTTCCAGCTTTTAAAGACATGCCCTGGAAACCGATATGCGCCATGTTGTGCTGCCCACAAGCATTCATACAACCGGAAATCTTGATGGTCAAATCCTGGGACCTCATGTATTGCGGATATTCTTGCGCAATGACTTTCTCCAATTCCCTGGCGATCCCTGTACTGCTGGCAATTCCCAGATTGCAGGTATCTGTTCCCGGACAAGCGGTGATATCTCCCAAAGAATTGTAGCCATAATCTGCTAATCCTATTTTTTTCAGCTCCTGATAGAAGTAAGGAACTAGCTCCTCCTTTACATCCCGAATCAGGAAATTTTGTCTGAGTGTAAAACGGATTTCATTATTGGCATACTGCTGTGCTAGATCTGCTATAAACCTCGCCTGCGCAGTTGTAAAATCCCCTAATAACACTTTCACTCCAATAGCCACATATCCAGCTTGTTTTTGAGGGATTACATTGGTCAATTTCCATTGCTCGTATGCCAAATCCAGGGGTTCGGTAAGCGCTACAAATTCCGGGTTGGGAAGGCTTTTACTTGCCTCGTAATCATCGACATCAATGGGACAGGTTTTATAAGGCAAGGCTTTTTTCTCTTCCTCTACCAATTGCAGAAAAGCTTCTATTCCGATCTCATTGATCAAGAATTTCATCCTTGCCTTCAAACGTCTGGAACGTTCCCCGTGCCGGTCAAAAATTCTCAACACTCCTTCAATAAATGGAATCAGTTCATCAATAGCGAGGAAATCCGTAATCAGGTCTGCATGCCGAGGCTGAGAACCGAGACCACCCCCAAGTAATACTTTAAAACCCCTGATTTCTTTTCCATCTACCACTTTCACTTTTGGAATAAAGCCCAGGTCATGCAGGTAGGAAAGTGAAGTATCTTCATCGGAGGAAGAGAAAGACATCTTAAACTTCCTGCCCATTTCCTGACAGATGGGATTTCTGAGAAAATATCGGAATACTTCATCTGCATAGGGCGTCACATCAAAAGGTTCGTTAGGGTCGATTCCCGCCACTTCTGAAGCGGTCACGTTTCGGACTGTATTGCCGCAAGCTTCCCTTAAGGTCACATCATCTTTTTCCAGTTCGGCCCAGAGTTGGGGAGTTTCGTCCAAACTCACATAATGGATCTGAATGTCCTGACGGGTAGTAATATGGAGTTTACCGGTAGAGTACTTATCCGACACCTCACAGATGCGTTTTAGCTGATTGCCCGTAACACGGCCATAGGGCAGTTTGATACGAATCATCTGCACTCCAGGTTGTCGCTGTCCATACACCCCGCGGGCCAATCGTAGGCTGCGGAATTTTTCCTCATCTATTTTCCCCTCCCGAAACAGCCGGATCTTCCGTTCCAGTTCTACGATGTCTTTTTCGACAAAGGGGTTTTCAATCTCGGTTCTAAAGCTTTCCATTGTTAGGTTTGTCTATAGGTTTAGTAGAGTATTATGTTGTACCAAGTACCAAGTACGAAGTACCAAGATTAGTTCTATTCACGATTTTGGTAAATATGTAGTATTTATGGGTTTGAATTTTATTGTTTATGAGGTTCAAATACTTAGTACATGGTACTTTGTACTTGGTACACTAGACAATAAACCCCACACTCACCGTATCATGAGTGCCTTCATCAATCAAGATAAAGCTGCCATTGGAACGGTTGACTTGGTAGGGATCAAAATGAATCGCTTTGCTGAGTTTGAAACTCACCTTGCCAATATCATTTAATTTCAAGGCCTCAGCCCTTTCCTCCCCGCTGAAATCGGTCTGGATTTTGGATTGGATAGACTCCACTCTGGCCAATACCCGATTGACACCATGCTGTAAGGTATATTTCTCACCAATTCTCAATGGCTTGTGATTTACCTGACAGATGGTGGCGGTAATGCTTTTCTCAGAGCTGGGCAATTCAGACGATTTGACGATCATGTCCCCTCGACTGATATCTACCTCATCTTCCAAAGTGAGGGTAATGGAAGCTCCAGGAACAGCCAGGTCCAACTCCTGATCGAAGAATTGAATTGATTTGATTTTGGACTCGGTAAAGGAAGGAAGGATTGTCACCTTATCCCCAACCTGAAGGCTGCTTCCATACAACTTTCCAGAGAAGCCTCTGAAGTCATGGAAAGCATCAGTTTTGGGACGGATCACATACTGTACCGGGAATCTTGCAAAAGCCTGCTCCTGCAAATCTTCCGGCTCCAGAACTTCCAAATGGTCCAACAAGGTGTTCCCCAAATACCAAGGCATTTCGGCGGACTTCTTGGCAATGTTTTCCCCTTTGAGGGCAGAAATGGGGATGAAGGTAATCTGCTCGGTTTTAAAGTTGCTTTTCTCAACCAAAGCATCGAAATCAGCTTTGATTTTCAGAAATACATCTTCATCATAACCCACCAAATCCATCTTGTTGATGGCAACCACTACGTGGCTCAAGCGGAGTAAATTACTGATGAAGAAATGTCTATAGGTTTGCTCTATGACTCCTTTTCTGGCATCAATCAAGATGATGGCCACTTGGGAAGTGGAGGCGCCTGTAACCATGTTGCGGGTGTATTCCACGTGTCCGGGCGTATCTGCCACGATAAAGTTGGTCTTATCTGTATTGAAATAGATATGAGCCACATCAATCGTGATGCCTTGTTCCCTTTCGGCTACCAATCCATCTGTGGCCAAAGAAAAGTCAAGGTAATCAAAGCCTCTTTGACGGCTGGTCTTTTCGATTGCCTCCAATTTGTCGGTGGTCAAGGAACCCGTATCGTACAATAATCTTCCGATCAAGGTACTTTTTCCATCATCCACGGATCCTGCGGTAGCTATTTTTATAAGTTTTCTATTTTCCATGCTCGTTGTTTTTTTCTCGAAAAGGCGCAAAGGCGCTAGGGTTTGAATTTTGTAGAAATACGATTATTTTCGAAGTGAAATAAAGTGGAAATAATTAGAAACAAGGTTGAAATAAAGGGTATGAAATTCTATGGATTCGTTAGTATTTAGAGAACTGATTCGTTTTTTTTTGGAAAACCTTTTTGTTAATCAAACCCATATTATTTCGCCGAAGGCATATTTCATTAGTATTTCGCGAAGCATATTTCTCTAGCTATCACTTATAATCTTCTCTCCATGCCTTACACTCTCGCTTCTAGAAATACCCGACCTTCTTTCGCTTTTCCATCGCTGCTTCTGATCTTTTATCATCTATCCTGGCGCCGCGTTCTGACAGGGTAGACTGACGGATTTCTTCTACAACGGTTTCCAGCGTGTCGGCTTCGGAGAGCACTGCTGCTGTACATGTCATGTCTCCAACAGTACGGAAGCGTACCATTTTCTCTACTACCTCCTCATGAGGTTCCCTGTATACATGTTCATTTGCAGTCCAGATCAGGCCATCACGAAAGAACACTTCGCGCTTGTGTGCGAAGTAGATGGATGGGATTTTGATGTTCTCGGTTTTGATGTATTCCCAAACATCCAATTCAGTCCAATTGGAAATAGGGAAAACCCTCACATTTTGTCCCTGCTCTATGCGTCCATTCAGCATATCAAAGAGTTCGGGGCGTTGGTTTTTTTCATCCCATTGTCCAAAATCATCCCGGACAGAGAATACCCGCTCTTTTGCTCTTGCTTTTTCTTCATCCCTCCTGGCACCTCCTATGCAGGCATCGAACTTGAATTCTTCGATAGCATCCAAAAGGGTGGTAGTCTGCAAGGTATTACGGCTGGCATAGCGTCCTTTTTCCTCACGTACCTTTCCTTGATCGATAGAGTCCTGTACATTCCTAACGATCAGCTCCAATCCCAATTCTTTCACCAATTCATCCCTAAACTGTATCGTCTCAGGAAAATTGTGGCCTGTATCTATATGCAACAATGGAAAAGGAATCCTGGCAGGATAAAAAGCCTTTTGGGCCAAGCGTACCAAGGTGATGGAATCCTTCCCTCCAGAGAAAAGCAATACCGGTCGCTCAAACTGCGCCGCTACTTCCCGAAGGATGTGAATGGATTCGGATTCTTTAGGATTGAAATATATGGTTGACATGCGTATGTTTTATTTTAGTTTTTAATTTATAAAGAGAAACAAGAATCAAGAGGCAAGACATGGATTGATGTAGAAATTCGATTGCTCTATTATTGATAAATAGCGAAATATGTGAGTTTATCTGTCAATCCTATATAAGCCTTCCGAAATCCGGAATACTCTTGGTTCTTGTTTCTAGCTACTTGTCTCTAAATTCTCATTTCCCATGCAATCCACATTCCTTCTTCGATTCCTCCCACCACCAACGGCCCGCTCTTGGGTCTTCTCCTGGAGAAATTGCTCTGGTGCATGGTGCACACCCAATACTGATAAAACTTTTGTCGTGAAGAGGATTGTAAGGGATTTTATTTTCTTGGATAAAGCCAAGCATCTGCTCATAAGTCCAGTCCAAAAGTGGATTGTATTTGATGATTTGATTGGCTTGATCCCATTCTATTTTGCGCATCTGAGAGCGGTTGGGGCTTTGTTCGGCACGCAAGCCGGTAACCCAAATGCTGTTTCCCGCCAAGGCACGCTTCAAGGGTTCAACCTTTCTGACAAAGCAGCATTGTTTCCTATTTTCAACTGACTCATAAAAACCATTGATCCCAGTCTTGTGGACCAGGTTTTCTAATGATGGCCTTTCTGGATAAAAAACTTTGATCTTTAACCCGTATTTGTTTTCAGTTCTGGCCAATAAATCCAATGTTTCAGGGAAAAGCCTTCCCGTGTCCAAGGAGAAAATCTGGATAGGCAAATTCTTTTCTGCTATGAAATGCGTGATGACCTGGTCTTCCTGTCCCAAAGAAGAAGAAAAGACTACTTTTCCCTGAAAAAGATCGGACAATAAAGCAAGTCCATCAACTGGACTGAGCTGATCGATCTTATCACTTAAATTATGCAAATTCCTTTTTAGGCTCA
Source organism: Fontibacter flavus (assembly GCF_042432905.1). NCBI lineage: Bacteria > Pseudomonadati > Bacteroidota > Cytophagia > Cytophagales > Cyclobacteriaceae > Fontibacter > Fontibacter flavus. Next base: position 22,460 of record NZ_JBHLWI010000033.1, read on the forward strand.
TCTTTATCAATTTTTGTGGCTGACTCCCAAGCACGTTCGTGGAGGTAATACAGGGCAATTTTGGTCACTACTTCTATGGATCCTATTGAAACAGCCATGACGAGTTGGCCGGTAACCAAAAATGAGATCACCATTGTGTCCAGGGTTCCGACAACTCTCCATGAGATGGATTTCATCAGACTTTTTACATTGCTGTCTTTACCTTGTTTGGTAATAAACCATCGCTTGATTGGCTGGTCTAGGATCATAGATTATAATTTAAACTTAAAAGCAAAACTATACAAAACCTATTAAAATAATAGGGTAAATAGGGAAAAAATTTTACTCTTGATCTAAAATATCTGATAATGTCTTGTTTTCCAACACTTTAAGCATTTCGTCTCTAACTTGGATCATGACTTTGTTCAAGCCACATTTTGTTTCATCCTTGCATTCCACGCAGGGTTCGTAATAGTTTAAACTCACACAGGGGAGTAGGGCAATAGGGCCTTCCAACAAGCGAATAACCTTGCTAAGTGGTACATCTTTGGGGTCTTTGATGAGGTAGTAACCGCCACCTTTGCCCTTTTTGCTGCCCAGAATGCCTGCCTTTTTCAGTTCCAGAAGGATATTTTCCAAGAATTTATGAGAGATGCCATATTCTTCAGAGATATCCTGAATCAGGACAGTTTTTTGATCGCGGTGTTTGCCGAGATAGGTCAGCGCATGCAGGGCATATTTGGTTTTTTTGGATAGCATATATGCAAAAATAGGTTTTTTATTTATTCTTCAAAGGGGCGGAATTTTCCATTATCCAATTTTAATTTACCCTATCTTTGCGGCATGAATTACCTATCAGTAGAAAATCTAAGCAAGTCTTTTGGCGAGCGTAAACTTTTTCAGAACATCTCTTTCGGCATAGATCAGGGGCAGAAGATAGCCTTGGTCGGCATTAATGGAGCGGGAAAATCCACATTGATGAAGATCATCATGGGGATTGAAGTGGCAGATTCCGGCAATATTGCCATCAATCAGCAGATCAAAGTTTCTTATGTCCACCAAAATCCTGTTTTTGCTGGGGATTTAACCATTTTTCAGACCATTTTTGAAGGGAGTAAAAATGAAACGCTTCAGGTGATCGAGGATTACCACAAAGCCATGCTGGATTCTGAAATGGGAAAAGATAATGGAGATGTGCTGCAAAAGCTTTTCGAAAAAATGGACGCATTGCAGGCTTGGGATTATGAGTTTCAGATTAAGGAAGTCTTGGGCAAATTAGGACTTAACGATACGGAGCTGCCGGTAGGTAACCTGAGCGGTGGACAGAGAAAAAGGGTAGCATTGGCAAAAGCCATCTTGGAGAAACCGGATCTGTTGTTGCTGGATGAGCCTACCAACCATCTGGATCTAGAGACCATCGAATGGTTGGAAGATTACCTTTCGAAGGCTAACCTTGCCCTGTTTATGGTGACCCACGACCGGTATTTTTTGGAGAAAGTGACCAATCAGATTCTGGAACTTGACAATGGCAATATTTACCGTTACATGGGTAATTATGGTTATTTCCTAGAGAAGAAGGCTGAAAGAAGAGAAATTGAAGCTACTGAGCAGGAGAAAGCCAAAAGCCTTTATAAAAAAGAACTGGAATGGATTCGCAGGCAGCCCAAAGCAAGGGGTACAAAGGCCAAGTACAGGGTAGATGCTTTTGAGGAAACCAAGGAAAAAGCCTTTCAAAAAAGAGAAGAGCGTGAGATTGAGCTGACTGTAACCACACAAAGGTTGGGCAATAAAATCATCGAGATTGAAAAGATCAACAAGTCTTTTGATGATAAAAAAATAGTCAAAGACTTCAGCTATACCTTCAAGAAAGGGGATAAAATAGGTATCGTTGGCCCCAACGGCGCTGGAAAGACCACTTTCCTCAATATGATCACTGGACTCATTGAGCCTGACAATGGGAAAATCAATATGGGTCAGACCACTGCCATCGGTTATTACAGGCAGGAAGAAGACAGGTTTGACGAAGAAAAAAGACTGATCGACATTGTCAAGGAGGTGGCCGAGGTGGTGACTGTGGCCGGAGGAAGTACCATTACCGTGTCCCAATTTTTGAATAAATTTGGTTTTCCCCCAAAACAGCAGCATACACCAATAGCGAAGTTGAGTGGAGGAGAGAGGCGAAGGCTACAGCTGTTGATGGTGCTGATCAAAAGTCCCAACTTCCTGATTTTGGATGAGCCTACCAATGACCTGGATATTGTGACCCTGAATACCCTGGAAGAATTTCTGGATACCTTCCCTGGCTGTTTGATCATTGTATCCCATGACAGGTATTTTATGGACAGGTTGGTGGAGCATCTATTTGTTTTTGAAGGAGAGGGGATTATCAAGGATTTCCCTGGCAACTATACTGATTTTAGAGAGTGGGAAAAGGAGCAGAGATCCATTGAAAAGGAGAGCAAGCAGGAAAAGCCTGCGAAAGTGGAAAAAGAGAAAAGTGCAGGAAATGGACCTGCCAAAGTAAAAGCCAGCTTTAAAGAGAAAAAGGAATTTGAGGAGATCAATGCTACAATCGAAAAGCTCACCGTGGAAAAAGAGGAGTTGGTAGCTAGGATTTCAGAAGGAACCGAGGATCATCAGGCACTTTTGGATTGGTCCATTAGGATACAGGAGCTAGATGGTTTATTGGAAGAGCTGGAAATGCGCTGGTTGGAGCTGAGCGAACTGGATGGGATTGAATAATTGGTTTCTGTAAAGGAGAATATTTTTTATGTCACACAGAGATGCACGGAGAAGACACAGAGGTTCACGGAGTATGGTATAGTGGCTAAAGTTCATGGGGTTAAGTAAGGAGCTTAGGAAGTCCTGGTTAAATGGTTCCCTTTAAAAATCCATGTCTTCATCATATTCCTCTCTGTCTCCATTGCGGCCATTTCGGTCTTTGAAACCGCCGAAACGGTAAGTAAAAGCTATCGTTCCGATTCTAGTTTCCCTATTAAATGCCCGGTTGAAAACAAACCTGCTGTCCTCTGTTTTGATTCGGAATACCTGTGTATTGAATATATCGGATACGTTCAGGCTTACCGTTCCCCTTTTGTTCATGACGTCTTTTTTGACACCGATGTTCAATCCCCAAATTGGTTCAATTTCCCCCTGAGGCAAGACAATAGGCCCACGGTAATTTCCCTGAAGCTGCACACTGAACAGGTTTGGAATAGCCATACTGGAAAGCAGGTTAAGCGTCCAGCTGAAGTTTGAATTGTTGAATCCTTCTCCCAGGTTATCACCGAAAATCTCTGAATAGAAAAGATTCCCGGTCAGGGCCAGGTCCATCCAATCTGTGACCTGGAATTGATTGACCAATTCGAGTCCTGTACTTTTTCTGATGTTGGCATTTTCCCTGCTCTGAATCGTTACATTATTGTCCAGAAGTGTGATGATTCTTGTTTGGACATTGGTGGAATAGCGATGATAGAGTGTTGCATTGAGGAGATAGCTGGACCATCCTTTCATGTAGCCCACTTCATAACTGTCGGTGAATTCCGGTTGCAGCAAGGGGTTTCCTCTTGAAAAATTCAACTGATCCCTAAGGTTAAGAATTGGGGAAAGGGACCATATTCCAGGCCTTGAGATCCTTCTACTGTAATTTGCGGATAATTCTTCTTCCTGACCTAGGGAATAAGTAGTGTAAACGCTCGGGAATAGGTTGAAATAGTTATTTACAAACCTTTCATTGGTGCTTTCCAGTATCCCTAAGGTTTCAGTGTATTCGGCTCTTAACCCGAGCTGATATCCGAAATTGTTGACTTTGTTCTTGAATGTCACATAAGAAGCATAGACATCTTCATTAAATGAGTAAGCGTCATTGAGGCTGTCTACAGCTGTGGGAATAAAATTGGAATTTTGGTCACCTTGAGCAAAAATCTGTGCCCTGTCCCAATACCCAAAGGTGCCTTTAAGGCCCGCTTCAAGCTTGCCGTTATTTCCGAATGGCTTTTCATAATCTAACTGGAAGATAGAGAAATTACTGGTTCTCGGTGCTTCATTCAATTGTGTCAGTCCTTTTTCAGGAACAAATTCATCGTTGGCATTGAAAAATGATTGGCTGGTTTCCTCGATCTGATCTCTGGTATCATAGGCATAGGAGATGGAGGTATAAAGTCTTTGACCAAGAGAATCCAGGTTCCAGGTAAGGTTGACTCCAGTTTCATAATTGGCCCTTTTACTTTTTTCAACTCTGTCTCTGACAAAAAGAGAATCAGTTGAATTAGGAAGGTTGAAATTCAGCTGATTGGTAATTTCATCCTCTGTTGACTTGCCTAAATTGGCCTGTCCATAAAAACCCAAAACCATATTGTCCTTGATGTTGTAATCAAAGCCACCTCTGATCAAAGAGGATTGTCTTCTGTCAATTTCATAATCATCCTGTTCCAGGAACCTTGATATACCTGGTATAAAGTTTTCCCTAAAGCCTTCACCTTCCCTGAATCTGCGTCTGTCCTGATAATTATAAGAGAAGAAATAATTGATTTTTTCAGTGGCATAATTGAGGTTAAGACCTGCCTGGTATTTATCCCTTGTCCCTACGGATACATTTGCCTGCCCGTTGAATCCCAGGTTTTGATTTTTCTTCAAAATGATGTTGATGATACCGCCCACACCTGCAGCATCATAACGGGAAGAAGGATTGGTGATCAATTCTACGGATTTGATGCTATTGGCAGGAAACTGTGCCAGAATATTGTCTGTGTCTGTAGAAGAAAGGTTGGAAGGTCTACCGTTGATATAGATCAATACCTCGCCGCTCCCTCTCATGGAGATACCTCCTTCTTCATCTACTTGGATGGAGGGTAATGTGGCCAATAGTTCTGAAGCTGTAGCTCCTTCCGCAACGATGCTGTTTTCAACATTGTATGTCCTTTTGTCTATATCACTTTCAAAAATGGATGAAACACCCTCTACAACTACCTCCTGCAGGTTTGTGGCATCTGTACTTATTCTGATATTTCCTACATTGAGAACTTCTTTGTCTCCAACATTTATTTTTCTGAAATAGCTGTCATATCCGATAAATCCAACCCGTAAAAGATACTCGCCCTTCTCTGATTCAAATGAAAAAGTACCATCCAAATCACTCATGCCACCTGCTATGAGCGCAGAATCAGAAGGTGTCAGCAAGGCAATATTGGCAAACTCCATCGGTTGATTATTGTCTCGATCTGTCACTCGTCCTTTGATGGTGTAAGTTTGGGCCATTGTAGAACTTGCCCAAATTAAACTCAATGACAATAATAAATTAGATAAAACAGATTTCATTTTGGTGTTTTTTTGATAGTTGGTGTAAATGATGTTGACAATAATTAATTTTGAAAACATCTCATATTTTATGATTTAGGTAATTGTTAATTTTAAAACATACCCATATGGTTGTTGTTTTATTTTGTTTTAACTAAAAAATGAGATTAAACTCCTAAAGGTTAAATTTTATTTTGTATTGGATAAATACTAATTACCTATATTAATAACGCACCTCAGGCAAACAAGTTTTCAAAAATCGTGTATATACATAAGATGCGTATATTCGGTATAGTCTGTAGATGGCTTGGATAAACGGGGAAAAATGAAGTCAAAAAAAAATGTATTGAAAAGCTTTTGGTGATGGGTAAAAAAAAAGTGGGGTGTTTTACCCCACTAAGTTTTCTAAGGTTTGTTGGATCAGCCTGTCGACTATACCATAGGCATTTTCGGTAAACTCATGCGTAATCCTATTGGCAATGATGGCATTAAGGCTCATGACTTCATGGCCCAATAACCTACCCATCGCATAGTATCCTGATGTTTCCATTTCAAAATTCGTGAGTTGGAAGCCATCAATATCCATGCTGCCCAATTTCTCAATGATATCAGGAATGGCTGGTTTCAGTCTTACTTCCCTTCCCTGAGGACCAAAAAATCCCGGGCAGGTCACGGTATTGCCATGCAACATGCCTTTACCTACTTGCTCAAGAAGTTTTTTAGAACCTTCAATACAATAAGGCTGGAAACTTAATCCGAGATTTTTCTGAATTTCCAAACCGATTTTTTCTTCTATTGCAGAATAATCGGTTTTGTAAAATGCCATCAAGGTATCCAGTCCAATTCCATAGGCAGAGGCCAGTAATGACCCGGCGGGGATTTCTTTACGCATACTGCCTGAAGTCCCTATTCGGATAATATTCAGGCTGGTATGCTCTTCTTTTGGAAGTCGGGTTTTGAGGTCTATATTGACCAAGGCATCGAGTTCGGTCATAAAAATCTCGATATTGTCTGTACCCATTCCTGTACTGATGGCCGTAATCCTTTTTCCCTTATAGGTACCTGTATGGGTAACAAACTCTCTCTTGGATAGGGTGAATTCAATCGTGTCAAAATACTGGGACACTTTCTTTACCCGGTCAGGGTCTCCCACCGCAATAACAGTTGAAGCCAGGTGTTCTGGCTTCAAGTTGAGATGATAAATACTTCCGTCAGGATTAATGATCAGCTCCGACTCTGGAATCCTTTTGCTCATGAATCGTTTGTTTAATTTTTTCTTTATCCTGTCTTCTGAAAAGTCCTTTGTACGGATTGTAACCATTGGTGTTTTTCTGGTAATATCCCGTGCCGTCATATGGGCGTTTTTCAGGGTTTTCCTTGCATTCCACTGAACATGCACCTTCCATCTCCCAGCCACATTTTTCACAGATCGGAAGATGGGCGTTGCAGGTTGGGTTGGCACAATTGACCATTCTGTCGCATTCAGTGCCACAGACATGACAGGTAGAGATGACGGTAGGATTGACTTTGTTGACATCCACCGCTATTCTGTTGTCAAAAACGTAACATTTTCCCTCGAAGTCTTCACCACCGGCTTCCATGCCATATTTGATGATGCCCCCATGGAGTTGGTACACATCCTGGAATCCCTGTTCTAAAAGAAAGGCAGATGCTTTTTCACACTTGATACCACCTGTGCAATAGGTCAGAACTTTCTTGCCTTTCAGATGCTCCAGTTCTTTGACTTTTTCCGGAAAGTCCCTGAAGTTGTCTATGTCCAAAGTGATGGCATTCTTAAACCTGCCCAATTCATGCTCGTAATTGGACCTCACATCCAAGATGACCACATCTTCCTCATCTTTGAGTTTTCTGAAATCTTCAGGTTCGAGGTGTTTTCCAGTTTTGACATTTGGGTCGATATGCCTCAGGCTGCTGTGGACGATTTCCGATTTGACCCTAACATGGATTTTTGCAAAAGTATGCTGATCATGCGCATCAACCTTGAATTCAGTTTTGGCAAATCTAGGGTCAGCATGCACATAAGCCATGTACTTTTCGCAATCTTCCTTAAGACCCGAAACTGTCCCATTGAGACCTTCTGGGGAGATGATGATTCTTCCCCTGATCTTGTTTTCAATACAGAATAGATGGTGTTCTTCTCTGTAAGCCTCAGGATCATCAATCTGGGCATAGCAATAATAAAGCAGTACGTTGTAATCTTTGTTTTCCATAACTTAGGCCCTGTTTCCGACAGGGTGTTTTGGTTTATTAATTGAATTGATTTTTTTATTTCTTGATAGGCGCCGCAGGGTTGCCAAAAACGGTTTCCCCGTCTTTCACATCCGAGATCACGATCGAGCCTGCACCTACCCTGGCATTTTTTCCGATAGTAACACCAGAAACAATGACCACGCCGGATCCGATGAAGGCGCCTTCTTTCACAACCACACCCGCATTGATAATAGAGCCAGCTCCGACCTGTACAAAGTCCCCTATCTCTGCTAGGTGATCAATGATCGCTGCGCTGTGCAGGATACAATGATTTCCAAGTTTTGCACCTGCGCCAATGTTTGCCTGGGCATTGATAAAATTTCCATGTCCTAAGGTCGCATCGGTGGAAATGTATGAAGTTTTGTGTATGGCATTGATCGGCTGTACCTTTCTTTTTTCATTCAGCATTTGGACTAAAAACTGACGGTATTTATTGTCATCAACTGCCACAAATGCTTCGCATTTTTTACCGATAAGTTTGAGAAAGCCATCATCTTCCGGATTGCCCAGCACTGGGACCACGTTGATTTCTGTTCCATGCAGCTTTTCATCCTCGTCCAAAAAGCCATACACGATAACCTGATTGCTATTGAAGATCTCCAACGCGGGGTGGGCTATCCCCTTTGCTCCCAAAATAATGACTGGTTTGTCCATGTTTTTGTAATAATTGGATGGCAAAAGTACAGCAATTCAGCCTTTAAAGCAAAAATCATTTCTTTTGAGGCTTGAGCATGTTCTGTCCAATTTTACAATCCAGACACTTTTTCTCCTTACAATATTGGTGGTAAAGTCCCAACATCCCCTGACTGTCAAACGCAGTGAGAGCATTCCAGTCATGGCATGCAAACTTCCGTATGATGAAGTTGTCCTCTGCGGGGACTTCCTGGAGTAAATCCAGACATTTCTCCTTCCAGTCAGCATCTTGAATATATTGACCATAACCATACCATAGTGGTGTGACAAAATTGATCATCAATAAATTCAGGGTGTTTTTACTCAATTTTTTAGGTAAAGGCTTAGAAGTTGGTACTCCCAGTTTGTAATGGTTTTGCCAATATTGCCCGGTGCTGATTCCAAAAACTTTCTCAAAATTCCCCAGTTTATGGGTAGACGAAACGGTGGAAGCAAAAAGATTGGGATGCTGATTGAGCACTGCACAGAGCTGTGCTATCCTGAGAAAAGGAAAGTTATGTGGTCTCACCCCCATCATCTTCCAGTCCTGGTTCTGTACTTTGGGGCTGAGTTGGTATTTTTTTCGGTAGAATAAATATTCGTTTCTCAGCAAGTTACTGTATTCATCCACAGGGTCTTCTGGAATCAATCCAGCCTGCCCGAACAAAATAGCCTCAATGGCCAGTGGTTGGTTGCTGTGTTTTTGGAGTAATCGGTAAGGGACACTCTCTGCCAATCGGAGCATTGGCTCAGCATTGGTTTTGAATCCGAAACACTTGAAAAGCCAACGGAAAGTTGTTTCTTCCCAGTCATTTTTGGTGTCAGCCAGGATCTCCAAAAAGGCAGCAGATTTTGTTTCCAGCCTTTCCAACAGAGCTTTTTCAAGCATGGAAAATTTGATGATAGGGGCTATTTCCTTCAGGTTTGGTCCACATAGGATTTCTTCCCGGCTATTGGCCAGCCGTTCATAATTTCTGATGACATCCAGCCAGATTTTTCCTTTGAGTTCCAAGGTCGGAATAGGGCTGCCATCCTCATGAAGAATAGGCAGGTCTGCATCATAGACCACATGGAGGATGACGGAATTATAGCGCTCATCCTTGCTGTGTTCGTGCTGAATCCAATCGGAGGCTTTGCGGTGAACTTCTACATGACCAATGTAGTCTAACATGCCGATTTTGACTTGGGCTTCAATAAAGTCAGGACCCTCGTAGAAATTGTGATATCCTATTTTCTTGATTTCTAGACCAAGTCCGTCGGTGGTCTGTAAATTGTTTTTATCAAAATACTGGTATTTCCATACCGACTGAAGAAAATTTTCCTGAAAATCCATATCCAAAAATGTGTTTAAAAATTAAGTCAACAGTTTTCTAAATAATCATTTAATTTAACGTGAAAATTTAGATTCATGAAATACTTATACCTTATTTTCTTCTTTTTTGTTGGTGTTTCGCATGGCCAACAGTCCACGGTAGACAGTTTACTTTTAGAATCAAAAAACAATCACCCTGATTCTATCCTATCCAGGGTATTTAATAATCTTTTTTTGGAGTATGCTTTTAAGGACAATGGTCTTGCATTTGAATATTTGGATACCGCAATATTTTATGCCAAGAATTCTATGGATCAAAGGAGTTTGGGCAGATATTACAATAACAGGGGAGTCATTCTGCAGCATACCGGTAGACCTAATGTAGCCATGCAAAGTTATTTGGAAGCCTTGCCTTTTGCGGAGTCTGCCCAAGATAGTTCTACCTTGCTCAGAATCTACGGTAATATGGCGGGAATCTACATGGGAAGGCAGGAGAACAACAAGGCCAAAAATTATTTTCAAAAGATAATCGATTTGGTAGACCAAGAGAAAGATCCCCATACTTATCTGAAAACCCTCAATAATTTGGGGCTTATTTTCAAAAGAGATGGAGAAATAGAAGAGGCTTTGAATTCCCTTGATCAGGGATTGAAGATTGCCAGATCATTGGAAAGCGAGGCTGATATTGCTAATATCCAGAATAATTTTGGGCTAATATATCTTGATATGGGTGATTACCCTAATGCAAAAATCTGCTTTGATGAAGCGCTGACTCTTAACCGGAAAATTGGGAATACCTATCAGGAAATCATGAACAGACTCAATTTGGGCAATTTGTATTTTGGTCAAAAAGATTACCCCAAAGTAATTCGGGAGAGTGAGGTGGCACTTGGTCTTGCCACGGATCATAATTATGTGGAAGAACAGGCCTTGGCCAATAAGCTTTTGTATGAGGTCTATAAAGAGTTAGGCCAAATTCCAAAAGCGTTCTCTTTTTTAGAGGCATATGCCCAGCTCAATGAAGAATACCTCAAGGATACTTACAGTAAGGAAGTAGCGGAACTGCAGGAAGAATTCGAGTCGGTAAAAAATGAACAGGAGATTGTGGAGTTAAAACAAAGGGAGGAAACTCAGGCAGCAATCCTGGCGAAAAAAAATGTTCAGGTGACACTTGGGGCAGTACTATTTTTGGTCATGTCGGCCTTGTTGGCTTTGGTGTATTACTTATTTACACTGAAAAAGAAATCCGCTCGTGAATTGGAAGCAAAGAACCAGCGTATTGAAACCCTGATCAGGGAGTTGCATCATCGTGTCAAGAACAACCTACAGATTGTCACAAGTTTGTTAAATCTGCAGTATAATAGGATAGAAGATGAGGAAACCAAGCAGGCTATTAGAGAAGGACAAAGTAGACTAGAGGCCATGTCCCTCATTCATAAAAACCTGTATCTGGAAGAAGATTTATCTGGACTGGACATCAAAGAATACATGGATTTTCTGACCAAAAGTCTTGCTGTGAGTTATGGATACCCAGTAGAGGTTGTCAACAATAAAATTGAATTGGATAATCCTTTTCTTGGACTCGACGTGGCAGTTCCATTGGGTTTAATAGTCAATGAGTTGGCTTCAAACGCTTTCAAGTATGCCTTTGAGCAGAAAGAATATGCAAAACTTATCCTTGAAATGAAGGAAAAAGATAGTAAAATAGTATTCCGGTTGAAAGACAATGGAAAGGGTCTTCCTGAAAACTTTAAACCTGAAAGAAGTCCTTCTTTTGGACTTAAACTGGTTACATCTTTGATCAAACAATTAAACTCCAAACTAGAGTCAAGCTCAGAACAAGGTACTGAGTTTGTCTTCGAATTTGTAAGGAAATAGCAGCATGTCCCAATCGAAAATATTAATTGTAGAAGATGAGATCATTGTAACCATGGACTTGGAAGAGACCTTGGCAAGACTGGGATTTGAAGTAATTGGTGCAGCAAATACACCTGAGGAAGCGAGAGATTTTTTTGCTGTACAAGTTCCAGATGTGATCGTCTGTGACATCAATTTGAATGCTGATATTGACGGGATAGCGCTGATGAAGGAATTAATGAGGAAGGGTGATTTCAAAGTGATTTTTCTTACTGCCTTCCATGATGACCAAACTATAGCAAAAACCTTGGAGATTGAGGGAAGTTTTTATTTGGTGAAACCGTTTAATGCTAACCAGTTAAAGGCAAGCTTGCAGATTGTACTTTCCAAAAACCAGGGAAATCAGACTGAAGCGCCTGATTTTTTATCTTCACGGGAACTGGAAATTATCGGGTTGTTGGCGGACGGAAAGTCATCCTATGAAATAGCCGATGCCCTGAACATCAGCTACCATACCATCACCACACACACCAAAAATATCCGAAAGAAACTGGATGTGCATACCAACCTGGATGTGGTCGCCAAGGCTTTAAAAAATAAATGGATCTAACAAAAAGCTTGTCAGACCCATATTTGTCAAATCGGATTGTTTCTTAAAGTGAAAGATACTTGTCCAATAAAACCGCCATTTCTTCCTGTAATTTTTTGGCTTCTTTACCAGCTGCCTCGGCAAAATCTTCTCCATTACTCGCATAAATTATTCCTCTTGATGAATTGACCAGTAATCCGCATTCTGAGTTCATGCCATATTTTGCTACATCTTTAAGGCTGCCTCCCTGTGCACCTACGCCAGGAACCAGGAAAAAATGCTCGGGAACAATTTTTCTCACTTCTGCAATTTTTTCTCCCCTTGTAGCGCCCACCACATACATCATATTTTCAGGTGTTCCCCATTTACTGCTTTTTTCCAAAACTTCCTGAAACAGTGGCTTGCCTTCTGCTGACCTGGTCAATTGAAAATCCATACTGCCTTCGTTGGAGGTCAAGGCCAATAAGATGACCCACTTGTCTTTAAACTCCAAAAAGGGTTTCACACTATCAATTCCCATGTAAGGGGCCACTGTAATGGAATCAAAATCCATGGTTTCAAAAAATGCTTTGGCATAAAGCGAAGAGGTATTGCCGATATCACCTCGTTTTGCATCAGCTATGGTGAAGATACTTTTGGGAATATACTCCAGGGTTTTTTGCAAACTCTCCCATCCTTTTGTACCTAATGCTTCATAGAAGGCAATATTCGGTTTGTAAGCTACTGTATATTCCTGAGTAGCGTCAATGATCTGTTTGTTAAATTCATAAATTGGATCTGCTTCCTTCAATAAGTGGGCAGGGATTTTGGCAGGGTCAGTATCCAATCCGACACATAAAAATGATTTCTTTTGCTTGATCTGTTCGAATAGCGTTTTACGGTTCATCTTTTGGAGTTTTGCCCAAAATTAGGGATAAAAAATAATCCTGAATCAAATTCAGGATTAAAATCAGCGAAGATCAATGATCTCAATTTTGCCGTATTTCTGTGGATTGAAGTTGAAATAGTTATCCGGTAGGTCAATTTCTGTATCAACAGATTTGAAACGGTATTTGAATACGCCTCCCTGATCGTCGAAAATCTGCCAGCCAAGTAAGTTTTTTTTGACTTTATCTATGGTGAGCAAGACCTTTTTGAAAGGAGCATTGGCATTTTCGGCTAATAGTTCGATCTCCTGGATGACAACTTTGTTTTCAGTTTTTTCTCCAAGTAATTTATAGTTATACCCTTTCTTGTAAATGTTGTAGACAGAAGAAGGTGTCAGTTCATCCCCCATTTCACTGGCATTATTGATGGTGACTTCTTTATAGTTGCCGTCTTCTATAAAAGTCCAGACAGTTTTTCCATTGTTGAAGATTTCCTGTTCCGGCAATTTGATATGGTATTTTTCTCCTTTGATGGCGATCTCTCCATTTTGGTTTTGGCTTCTTCCATCTGATAAATCAGTGTAGGAGAATTCGAAACTTGCTTTCACCCCCTTTAGAGAGGCGTATTTCTGACTGACACCATCCAGAATGCTTTTTGCCTTTGGATCTTTCTGCCCAAAAACAAAAGTGGAGGATATTCCGATCAGGAATAAAAGGAATAGAATTTTTTTAAACATGATAATTGTTACTTTACGCTTGTGGACCTATGGCCACTTTAATCAGAGGTTGTTCAATAACCGTTCCAAACTTGCTTCATCCTGCACTAAAACCTCACGTGCTTTACTTCCTTCAAATGGCCCAACAATTCCAGCAGCTTCGAGTTGGTCAACAATTCTTCCGGCACGGTTATAGCCAAGTTTCAGTTTTCTTTGGATAAGTGAGGTGCTGCCCTGCTGATGAAGGACGATCAGCCTAGCCGCATCATCAAATAATGGGTCTCTGTCAGCAAGATCAATGTCACCAATCCCACTGTCACTTTCCTCACCTTCAAACTCAGGGAGTAAATAAGCATCTGGATAACCTTTTTGTTCACCGATCCAGTCACAGATGGCATCAACTTCTGGCGTGTCCAGGAATGCGCACTGTAGACGTGTGACGTCTGAGCCATGGGAAAGCAGCATATCTCCCATGCCGATCAGTTGTTCGGCACCTCCAGAATCCAAAATGGTTCGGCTGTCAATTTTAGAGGTAACACGGAAAGAAAGTCTGGCAGGGAAATTGGCCTTAATGATACCGGTGATGACATTTACCGAAGGTCTTTGGGTGGCCACCACCAAGTGGATACCAATAGCCCTTGCCAACTGTGCCAACCTTGCAATCGGTGCCTCAATTTCTTTCCCGGCTGTCATCATCAGATCTGCCAACTCATCAATTACCAATACGATGTAAGGCATGAATTTATGGCCTTTTTCGGGATTCAGTCTACGTGCGATAAACTTGGCATTGTATTCTTTCAGGTTTCTACACCCGGCGTCTTTCAAGAGGTCATAACGGTTGTCCATCTCAATACACAGGGAGTTCAAGGTGTAGATAACCTTCTTGGTATCGGTAATGATAGCTTCTTCCGAACCTGGGAGTTTGGCTAGGAAATGACGCTCTATTTTATTGAAGAGGGTCAATTCCACCTTCTTAGGATCGACGAGCACGAATTTTAGTTGGGCAGGATGTTTTTTATAGACCAGGGAGGCGAGGATCATATTCAGCCCCACTGACTTTCCTTGTCCCGTTGCTCCCGCCATCAATAGGTGGGGCATTTTTGCCAAGTCTATGACAAATACCTCATTGGAGATGGTTTTGCCAAGCGCGACAGGAAGATCCTTATCACTCTTCATGAATTTTTCGGTTCCGATTACCGATTTGGCAGGTACGAGTTCACGGTTTTTGTTTGGAACCTCAATACCAATGGTGCCTTTGCCTGGCATGGGTGCAATGATTCGGATACCCAATGCTGCCAGATTGAGTGCAATATCGTCTTCCAGGTTTTTGATTTTGGAAATTTTCACTCCCGGATCAGGGACAATTTCATATAGCGTAACCGTAGGGCCGATAGTCGCCTTGATTTCCTGAATTCCGATCTTGAAGTTGACCAGGGTCTCTACGATTTTGTTTTTATTTTCCTCCAGTTCCTGACGGGTTACCGTCACTTTTTGGAAATCATATTCATTCAGTAAATCCAAAGTCGGATACTGATAATGCGGAAGATCCAACTTCGGATCATAGGGATCCAGGTTTTCAACCTCTTCCGCAGTCTTTTCTTCTCCGGCACTTTTTGTAACCGAGAAATTATTCTCCTTGGTCTCGGGAGTGGAAAGGATGGGTTCTTCCGGTAAATCTGTTTCTCCTTCTATGTTGAATACAGGAGAAGGTACCGGGACTTTGGCAGGTTTGTCATCAGCATTCATGGTCCAAGTGCTGCCATCATCCATAATTTCTTCTTCGACAAACTCATCCACTTCATCCATTTCATCTAGAATATCAGAGGCTTCAGAATTGTTGGTGTATTGGTCTGACTTCCCTTCCTCTTCCAAATTTTTACCCGTTGAAGAAAACCAGTTGATCTGATCAATATTGAAGAAAAAGATCAGGAAAATGAATAAAGAACCACCAATTAAAATAAAGGTGCCCCAACCCAGAAAATTACTGGCCAAAGTTCCCAGTTCAATACCAAAGCCCCCGCTTAAATCTCCCAGAAGGTGATAGCCATCTGCTTTATGAACCAAATACCCTGTCAATAGACAAAGCCAAAACGTAAAGAAAATGGCGAAGATAGCATACCTTGAAAGGGACATCAAAGACTTTTTAAAGGTCATCTTGACGCCTAATAGAAATAGGAAAGGAGGGAATAGGAATGCGGCAATTCCGAACCATTTGTGAATAAAGATATGTGAAATCTTAGCGCCTAAAAGGCCTAGCCAATTTCTGGCTTCTTCAGCAGTGCTCCTTACATCCTGATCCAATTGGGATACAACAAGATCCTGATCGGCTTTTCCCTCGAAAAGGTAGCTGATAAATGCAAAAATCATGAAAAGCCCCAATGACATCAAGGTAATTCCAATGGTAAGGGGAATCCTTTTATCATTTGCAAAGGAAAATGAAAAACGCTTACCGCTTCCTTCTTTTCCCTTGGGTTTGGGTTCATTTTTCTTTCTAAAAGTATTTGATCTGCTGTTGTCTGAAGCCATTTTGCTGTTCAGGGTGTATCTAAAGTTCGGTAATGGGTTTCGAAATATACTGATTTACTTTTATTGCCGGGACAAATATTCAGCCAATCCTTTTTTGATTTTCTTCACCATGGAAGGACCTTCATAAATCATGCCTGTATATACTTGCACAAGCGATGCGCCAGCCTCAAGTTTGTCAATAGCATCTTGGGCAGTGAAAATTCCTCCTACTCCTATGATAGGGAAGGCATTGTTTGATCTCTTTGCCAGGTACCGGATTACTTCGGTACTTCTTTTGGCGAGCACTTTTCCACTTACTCCGCCTGCGCCTATAGCTGCAACTTTTTCCTGAGGAGTCGTTAATTCTGTCCTGCCTATGGTCGTGTTGGTAGCGATGACCCCGTCGATTTTGGTTTCAAGGACAATTTCCACAATGTCATCCAATTGTCCTACAGTGAGATCTGGAGCAATCTTCAAAAGGATAGGTTTTGGTTTTCTTTTGAGGTCATTGGCTTTCTTGATCTCTGTCAATAACTTTTTCAAAGGTTCTTTTTCCTGCAAATCCCGTAGATTAGGCGTGTTAGGTGAACTTACATTTACCACAAAATAATCAACATAAGGATGTAAGGCTTCCAGGCAGTATAGATAATCCTCTACTGCATCTTCATTTGCTGTCACTTTGTTTTTGCCAATGTTTCCGCCGACTATTACGCTGGAGTTTCGATTTTTGAGTCTTTTTACTGCTTCATCCACCCCGCCGTTGTTAAATCCCATTCTATTGATCAATGCCTCGTCTTCAGGAAGTCTGAAAAGGCGAGGTAGTGGATTGCCTTCCTGTGGTTTAGGTGTCAATGTGCCAATCTCAATAAACCCAAATCCCAACATAGCCATCTCTTCGATCAACTTGGCATCTTTATCAAATCCTGCAGCCAAACCAACAGGATTGCTGAACTTTAAGCCAAAAACTGTTCTTTCCAAGGCAGCATTGTCATAGGAAAACATGCTTTTGATAATTGGATTGACTACAGGGAGATTGAAAAGGCGCTTGATCCAGTTGAAAGTAAAGTGATGGGCATCTTCTGGATTTTTCTGAAACAGGATTGGTTTGATGATGGATTTGTACACTGGGGTCGGAGTTTTATCTGCGCGCTAAATTAACGGATTTAAAAATCTTTTGCGAAGCAAATACCAAATTCGAACACAAAACATGTAGGTAGTTCTTCTAATGGGTGAGTTTTTGAGTTTTATTGCTTCAGATTTTTTGCCCCAAATCAGCTAAACCTGCTTGTTACTTTTGCGTATTGATTCATTAATTCACGTTACTGTTTAATTATCAATGCGATGAGAAAGATCTTTTTTACTTTGTTCATGCTCTTGATGTTTTCTTTTGGGTCATTTGGTCAAGGGTGGATTGGTGGAGCCTATTTCAATATGGGAATGCCAATTGGAAATTTTAAGGAAGCCAATCATTAGCTTGTTTTTCCATCTGTCAGCTTGCAGGGGCTTTACAAGATTCCCAAAAGGCCATTCTTTGTGGGAGGAGAATTTGGTTACGTTATATATCGGACAGCCATGAACAGGAATAACACCATTATCAATGGTGCAGAACAGCGCTTCAGAATTAGAAATAATAAAAATATGCTGAGCCTTTCAGGGGTATTGAGGTTCATGCCAGAGACTTTGTTTTGGATGAAGCCTTTTATAGAAGATCAATTGGGAGGTATGCATACCTATACGAGGTCTAAAGTTAGGGAAAATAGACTGGCAGAACCGCTATCTTCAGGTACAGAGTTTTATGATTGGGCGGGGATTTTTCAGCTTGGAGGGTGTGTGTTACTTGCGCTGAATAAAGAAAAAGATACTTTCCTTGAGTTAAGATTCCATTACCTTCAAACTGGAAATATGGATTTTTTGACCAAAGAAGATGCGAAGTATAATGAACTTGGTCAGGTCACATTTAGTCCGCAAAATGCTGAATTTCAACTGCTTCAGCCAAAAGTCGCGCTCAAAATTGCATTTTGATTATTTTCTTGGGTGAAATTCATTTAAAACTTGTCTCAGGTAATCCCTGTCTAAATGTGTATATATTTCCGTGGTAGTGATGCTTTCATGTCCTAACATTTCCTGCACAGCCCTTAGGTCGGCACCGCCTTCCACCAGGTGCGTAGCAAAGCTATGCCGGAAAGTATGTGGGCTAACATTTTTTTCTAGTCCTATTGCGGCTACTTGCTTTTTGATGATCAGAAATACCATTACCCGACTTAACTTTTTGCCCGTTCGGTTCAGAAACACATATTGTTCATGACCTTTTGCTGGTTGGATATGTTTTCTAAATTCTTCGATGTAGATGTTGATGTACTTTAAAGCATCCTTGCCAATCGGAACAAGTCTTTCTTTATTTCCTTTGCCGATCACCCTGAGGAAACCAACATCTGCATAGATATTTCCAATTTTCAGGTCAATAAGTTCCGAAACACGAAGACCTGAACTGTATAATGTTTCCAACATGGCCCTGTTGCGGTGGCCTTCAGGTTCCCCTAAGGGAATACTTTCCAGGATTTTCTCTATTTCAGGATAGCTCAGGGTGTCCGGTAATTTTCTGCCCAATTTGGGACTTTCCAAAAGTTGGGAAGGATCTTCCGTTATCCGGTCTTCATACATCAGAAACCTATAAAAAGCTTTGATACCTGAAATGATACGTGCTTGGGTGTATTCTGATATTTCCAATTCTGCCAAGCTATTGACAAAATACCGCAAATGCTGCAAGGTGACCTGAGTTGGTGAGGTTTCCGGGAAGTTTTTCTCCATATACCTGCTCAGTTTTTCCATATCCTGTTGGTAAGCCAATATGGAATTTTCACTTAAAGATCTTTCGATCTTTAAATAGTGTTGAAATTGACGAAGTAAAGGTGTCCAACTGCTCATTTTATTATTTTTTGTTTTCCTTTACTTTCAAAGGATTGGATAAAAATGATTTACTCTTCTAGCCTCTGATTGTGATTTGTTCCAAATTGGGTCATTCCTGTCCAAAATTAAAGCTTTCTATCAGAATATTGCTGATATATCCCTATTCAAAACAAAACCTTCCTTAACTTTATGTCCTGAAACCACTAACCATCTCAAAATTGAAAATCATTATCATCAATGGACCCAACCTCAATTTGCTGGGGAAAAGGGAACCTGAAATTTATGGCAGCACCTCTTTTGAGGATTTTTTCGTCCAACTTCAATCAAAGTTTCCGGAAATTGAACTCAGCTATTTCCAAAGCAATGTAGAAGGAGAGCTGATCAATAAAATCCATGAGGTGGGATTCAGCTATGATGCCATTCTGCTGAATGCAGGTGGTTATACGCATACCTCTGTGGCCATTTCCGACGCTATAGCCGGAGTCAAAACTCCTGTTTTGGAAGTTCATATCTCCAATATTTACAAAAGAGAGGAATTCAGGCACAAAAGTATCATTTCCAAAGAATGTGTAGGAATGATTTCCGGATTAGGCCTAAAAGGCTATGAATTAGGTTTATTGTATTTTCTCAACCGCTAAGCATTATGATAACATTTGCTCCAGGACCTTCCAAAGTATATGACAGCCTTCCCCAATATATGCAGGAGGCTTATGAAAAAGGAATTTTAAGCGCTAACCATAGGTCGGCAGTATTCATGGACCTTTACAAGGAAACTGAGACGCTGATCAAGGAAAAACTTCATGTTCCTCAGGATTTCAAATTACTGTTTACTTCCTCTGCTACTGAAAACTGGGAAATTATCAGTCAGTCGATAGTGGAATCTGCCAGTTTTCATATTTTTTCAGGATCTTTTGGGAAAAAGTGGTTTGAATATGCCAAATATATTGAGCCGAAAAGCCAGTCCCTCAAGATCAGTGCAGATGATACGATTCAAGTTGAAGGCCTACAGATAGGGGAGGAGTTTGACCTGATTGCCATTACCCAAAACGAAACTTCCAATGCTACGCAGGTAAGGAATGATACTATTGGGGAAATAAGGGCAAAATTTCCTGAAAAAATGATTGCCGTGGATACCACCTCCTCCATGGGTGGGATAGAACTGGAGTTTTCGAATGCGGATATTTGGTATGCTTCTGTACAAAAATGTTTTGGTCTTCCGGCTGGTCTGGGAATACTTATACTTTCACCAAGGGCAATTGCCAAAACCAAAAACAAGGGTGAAAGAGGTAGGTATAATAGTCTAAACTTCATACTGGAGAATGCGGATAATTATCAGACACATTATACACCTAATGTGTTTGGAATTTACCTTCTGAACAGGGTTTTGAGAGATATGCCGGAAATTCAGCATGTGGATTCCAAAATTAAACAGAGAATGAGAAGGCTTGAAGATTCGATAGCCCATACACCCAAACTGATGATGCTGGTTCAAAATATGGATGCCAGAAGCAGTACTGTTTTGGCAATCTCAGGAAAAGAAGAGTTTATCGCTGAGATCAAAAAAGCAGCAGAAAAGGAAGGCATGCAATTGGGGAGTGGTTATGGGCCTTTGAAGCCTACCAGTTTCAGGATTGCAAATTTCCCTGCAATCAATGATTCTGAGTTTGAAAAGCTTATTGGGTTCTTAAAACAATATTGATCATGTTCAGCATAAAGGAAATATTCTCCGTTACACTTATCTTGTTTTCTGTCATCGATATTTTGGGATCAATTCCCATCATCATCAATTTGAGAAAAAAAGTGGGTCAAATCCAATCTGAAAAAGCGACAATAGCGGCAGGAGTACTGATGTTGTTGTTTCTTTTTGTAGGGAAATCCATTCTTGGTCTCTTTGGTATTGGAGTGGAAGATTTTGCCATTGCAGGGGCACTGATCATTTTTGCCTTAGGTGCGGAAATGATCCTGGGTATTGAATTGTTCAAGCCTGATCCTGAAGCTTCTACTACAAGTGCCTCCATTGTACCTATAGCTTTTCCCTTGATTGCCGGAGCGGGAACTTTGACGACAATCCTTACTTTGAAAGCAGAGTACACCCAGATGAATATTGCAGTGGGTATTGTGATCAACCTGTTGATTGTATATGTGGTCCTGAAAAGTACCAATTGGCTGGAACGTAAGTTGGGTAAAACAGGCCTGGATGTTCTGAGGAGAATATTTGGAATTATTCTGCTTTCCATAGCCATTAAAATTTTCAAGAGTGCCCTTTTCACAGGGGAAATGATTTAGATCTAGTGCAGCCTCCTGGAAAGATAATCCCAGGAGGTTTTTTAGGCTGTTGACAAAGTTTGTTCTTTCTTTGCAGCATGATTACAATTTATACAGATGGTGCATCCAAAGGCAACCCTGGTCCTGGAGGCTATGGTGTGGTGTTGAAATTCAATCATCACCGCAAAGAACTCTCAGGAGGTTTCCGTTTGACGACCAATAACCGGATGGAGCTTCTTGCGGTAATCAAAGGGCTTCAGGAGCTTAAGGTCAGGGATATACCGGTGACTATTTTTTCTGACAGCAAGTATGTGGTGGATGCCATAGAGAAAGGATGGTTGTGGGGCTGGCAAAAAAAAGGTTTCAAGGACAAAAAGAATCCGGATTTATGGAGGATGTATATTCCCCTTCATGTCCGGTATAAGCCCAAATTTGTGTGGGTTAAAGGTCATGCCGGTAATCCTGAAAATGAGCGCTGTGACCAACTGGCTGTTGCTGCTGCAGAGAGGTTAAACCTGCCAGCAGATGAGGGTTATGAAAACATCGGTCCTGATCACATGACCGGGTTCAATGGTTGATGATTCGTTTTTTTTCTATAAATGTCCAAGACTTATTTTCAATTCAAGCAGTTTGGTGTCCGGCAGGAAAGAGCTGCGATGAAAATCAGTACAGATGGCGTGCTATTGGGCGCTACTGCTGGTAAGGGTTTTCCTAAAAATGTGCTGGAAATCGGAGTAGGTACAGGCGTGGTAACCTTAATGATGGCCCAAAGATTTGCAACGGCCCAGTTTACCGGTGTTGAAATTGATCAGGATGCATGGCTGGAGGCTTCTGAGAATGCGGATCAAAGCCCTTGGTCTGATCGGATTGACTTTGTACATCAGCGTTTCCAGGACTTTTTTCCTGTATGCCAACAAAAGTTTGACCTGATTGTCAGTAATCCGCCTTACTTTCAGGACCATCTCAAAACTAAAGATGTCAAGAGAAACCTGGCTTTACATCTTACTGGTTTGTCTTTCTCTGAACTATTGGAAGGAGTAGTGAAATTGCTCGGCCAGAGAGGTGAGTTTTGTGTGATTTTGCCTGAAAGACAAATGGAGATTTTGGAAAAGGAAGCTGCTTCAATTGGTCTCTTTTCACAACACAAATTGATTGTAAAAGATAGGCCAGGAAAACCGGTATTGAGAGTAGTGGCCTCTTTTAGCTTTGGGAGTAAAAAAACTTCAAGTGAGGAAATTGTAATAAGAGTTGAGATTGGGAAATATTCTGAAGGTTATTCCCGCCTCTTAAGAGATTTTTTATTGATTTTTTAAAAGTTTGCAGAAAATTAATGCCGTGTTTTTTAGGTTTGTTTTTTTAAATCCAATATTACTGTATTTTTAACCCTTGCATTAAGTTGAAATTTCATGAATAAGAAGAATATTGTTGTCTTATCATTTTTAGCCCTGTTGCTTGGTATTTTTTCATCATGTGAGGAGGGCCAAGATATAGTTCCTTCAGTGGTCACCGAAGATGTTTTGTATGTGAGTGGAGAGCGTCTGAGGGTGTCAGGTAGGATTATTACCACCCAAAACATCAATGCCTCAGATCATGGTTTTTATATATCTGAAACAGAATCTTTCACTCAGCCTATTATCATTTCATTGGGAGAAAGGGAAAGACCGGGAAGGTTTATTGGGGAAACAAATGGGTTAAGCATTGAGAACCGTTATTTTGCCAAATCATTTATTAACCTACAAGGGGAAATACTTTTTGGGAATGTAATTGAAATACAGACTTTGTCTCCTGCTGTTTTTGACTTTTCGCCTAATAATGGCACACAAGGTACAGTAGTGACTATTTCAGGTAAAAACCTTACTTCAGACGCCCAGGTGTTTTTTGGAGATAACCCGGGACAGGTCGTTGGAATTAGTTTTGAATCATCCATGCAGGTCAGGGTGCCTGCCATTACCAATTCTGCCGTGGTGAATATCAGGGTGGTGAATCAAGGCAAGGAATTTACTTTTGCGGATCCATTTGAATATACTACGGGTAAATACACCCAAATCGCCCAGTTCCCTTCTCCTATCAGGGTTTTTGATGGCATAGCATTACAGGAAGGCAATGTGTTTTATGTCGGAATGGGCACGGATAGAGGGCAGGCAATGAATGCCAAGATGTGGAAATATCAGGTAGGTGATGCAAACTGGTCTGAAATTCCTTTGCCAAGCAGGGAATTATGGAGGGCTTTTTCGTCAAAGACCTTTTATGGAGCCGGTACCTTAGGTCCATTGAATGATGTGCCGGTCAGGGATTTTTACCAATTGAAAAATGGAGCATTTCAGGCATTACCGAATTTGCCATTTACAAAATCAAGAGCGCTGGCCTTCGAAATTGGTCAAAAGCTTTATGTAGTGGGAGGACTTGGTGATGAAGCATCCCGTGGCTTTGCTTTAGACATGAATTTAGGAGCATGGAACAGCATACCAAATGCTCCATTTGCAATCAATAATGCTGTTCTCAATTTTTCCTATCAAAACAAACATTATTTCATCGACCCTGAAACCAACATGATGCATGCTTTCAATACCTTTACCAATGTATGGGAAGAGGTTTCAAGGTATCCAGGTGACCTTGGTAATGGCACTGGTGTAGGCGTTGTGATTGGCAATAGGGCTTATTTGGGACTTGGAAACAGATCTGATCAAATGTGGGAGCTCAATATGGAGACTTTTAACTGGGTAAGGAAGAATGATTTTCCCGGATCAACCGTTTCGAGAAATTCCGGTGTGTTTGAGCATGGAGGTTTGATTTATATATTGAGAAGTGCTGAAGTTCAGCTATCCGGAGTGTCGGAGTTTTGGGTGTTTGATCCTAATGCATTCTAAAGAAAAGAATATGAACAGAAAATTACTATTTCTCTTTTTCATGCTGTTTACTTGGTCCACATTGGGTTATGGTCAGGATAGGACTGTGGTAGGAAGGGATATTGGAGAGCTCAAGAATATCAAGATTTCAGGAAGGATTACAGATCAGATTACCGGAGAAGCCTTAGTTGGAGCTACTGTTACTGTCCGGGAACTCGAAAAAACCGAAATCACCAATGCCAATGGAAATTTCAATCTGGTTTTGGACCGTGCCGAGTATGTCCTAGAGTTTAGGTATGTGGGATATGAAACCATTGTGTACCCTATAGTGGCAGTGGGTGAGGGGCGAATTAACATCACCATGATCCAGGAAGATTTTACTTTGGATGATGTGGTGATTTTTGGGAGAGATCCTGAGAAAAATATCCGTAGTACGGATATGGGTGCCATCAGTATCAATATGAATACCCTTAAGGAGCTTCCCCCCTTCTTGGGTGAGGTGGATATCATCCGATCTATTGCGACATTACCGGGAGTCAGTCAGGTCGGTGAAGCTTCTTCTGGTCTGAATGTCAGGGGAGGAGGGGCAGATCAAAACCTGATCATGTTTGCCGGAGCACCGATTTACAATCCTTCCCACTTATTTGGGTTGTTCACTGCATTCAATCCTGATTTGGTCAATGACTTTACCCTGTACAAAGCCATCATTCCTGCTAAATATGGAGGAAGAGGCTCCTCAATTTTAGATATTACGCCTAAATCAGGTAGTCTTACTAAATGGGGAGGAGACTTAATGGCGGGCTCTGTTTCCGGTAAAGCTTCCTTGAATGGGCCAATAGTGAAAGATGTGATATCTGCACAGGTGAGTTTTAGAGGATCTTATATCAACTGGCTCTTGAATTCTCTCAATAATCCGGAATTAAGAACCAGCCAAGCCAACTTCAATGATATCAATGGGATATTATATGGGGAGATCAACGATGACCATAACCTGACATACAGTTTTTACAGGAGTTATGATGATTTTGCGCTGGCGTCGGATACGACCATTTCTTGGACCAACCAAAGTCAATCAGTCAGGTATCAGGGTAAATTTGGGGAAAAAGCCTCTGTGGATTTGATAGGGTTCCACACCCTCTATGATTTTTCCATTTTTAACCAATCCGGCATCAATAATTTTGACCTCAAATCAGGGATCATTGATACAGGTATCAGGTTCAATTTCAATTATCAAGTAGGGGATAATAACCGTATCATGCTTGGGGCTGACACCAAAAAGATCACCATAAAACCAGGGGAGTTGATTCCCGATGCTGATTCAGGGGTATTGCCACAGAATGTTCAGGAGGAATATGCCAATGAATCAGGTTTTTACCTACAACATGAATGGGAGTTTGGTGAAAAATTTGGGTTTTCCTATGGAATAAGGTACGATATGTACCAGTATTACGGCCCAAGAACCGTCAGGTCATATGCCGAAAACCTGCCCATTAATTCAGGGAATGTGGTTGGTGAAAGGACCTATCAGGATGGAGAAACCATACAGACTTATGATGGCTGGGGCCCTAGGGTTTCAATGCGTTATTCTATAGACAGCAAAACTTCCATTAAAGCCGGGTATAATAAAATGTACCAATTTATCCACTTGATATCCAACACTGCGACCATTGCGCCAACAGATATCTGGAAACTCAGTGATCAGTTTTTGAAGCCTCAGGTGGTAGATCAGTATTCATTGGGGATTTACAAAAACTTCAAAGGCAATATTTTCGAAACATCTTTGGAAGTGTATTATAAGGATATTCAGAATGTGGTAGAATATAAAGATGGTGCGAAGCTTTTGTTGCAAAATAACCTGGAAACTGAAATTATCCCTGGACAAGGAAAGGCTTATGGTGTGGAGGCTTATGTTAAGAAAAACCTTGGAAGAATTACAGGATGGGCCAGCTACACTTATTCAAGGTCTTTGAGAAGGGTTATTACCCCGTTTGAGGAAGAAATCATCAATGATGGAGAATGGTATCCGGCAAATTTTGATAAGCCTCATGACCTCACCTTGATCGGGAATTATAAGTTGAGTTCACTTACTTCCCTTTCTGCCACATTCTCTTACAGTACAGGAAGACCAGTGTCTTTTCCTGAAGCAAAGTTTGATTTTGCAGGAAATTCATTGGCTTTCTTCAGGGATAGGAACCAACAGAGAATTCCTGATTTTCACCGGTTGGATCTTTCTTTTAATTTCAAATTCAAAGGGAAAGGGAAATTTTATGATGGAGATTGGACATTTGCAGTCATGAATGTTTATGGAAGGAAAAATCCATTTTCAATCTTTTTTGCCGATCAGGCAGGGTCTCCTCCTCAGGCTTATCGTTTAGCCATATTAGGAGTACCACTACCTACATTAAGTTACTCAGTTAAATTCTGATGAAGATGTTAAAGAGATTATTATATATACTATTACTGATCCCGATTTCCTGCATTGATCCATACAATGTTGATTTGGAATCAGGAGAACAATTATTAAGTGTAGAGGGATTTATTACGACCGATCCCGGTCCACATCTGATACGATTGACACGTACAGATACCTATGGTTCGGTCTTTGAAGGGTTGATCAGGCCTGTAAGACAGGCAGTCGTCAATGTGAGGGACAGTGAAGGTCTGGTTACATTCCTGACAGAAACTGAGCCAGGAGTTTATGCCACTCCTTCAGGATTTGCAGCAAAAATAGGATTGTCTTATTCTCTGCAGATCAGGTTGCAGGATGGATCCGAATACAGCTCTTTTCCTGAGAAAGTAAACCCTACGCCACCAATTGAATCTGTTTCATACAGGAGTGTTAGTTTGGCCACGGATAATAGATTGGAAGACAGGATTGGGGTACAGTTGATCGCACACTTCAATGATCCTGGGGACCAAAATAACTTCTACTATTGGAGAACCAATCCGGGGGCTTATAAAGTAGTGGCAAATCCTGAACTATATACAAACCCGCCAACTCATCCTACCAACCCTAGGGGGGCTGCCCCAAAAGCATGTTGTGATATATGTTATTTGATTGAGCAAAGTAGGTTGCAGAATTTTGCGATTGCCTCAGATGAGGATTTTAATGGATTGTCCACTTCGGCAGCAGTCACTTTTATTGAGGATAATGGCCTGAGGTTTAAGGATACTTATAGGGCAGAAGTCTTACAGATGGGTGTTTCCCAAAACGCTCATAGATTCTTGAGATTGGTGGATCAGCAGCTGAAAATCACAGGAAGTGTCTTTGATCAACCACCTGCAAATATCAGGGGGAACATGATCAGCTTGAACAATCCGGATGAAGTTGTATTGGGTTATTTTATTGCCGCGTCTGTGGATACCAAGACTGTCTATATCAAAAGACAGGAATTGGAGTTCACGGCAGTGCCAAGGATCATCCCAGATGATTGCCGGACTGTACCGAATACCACAGTTACACCTCCTTCGTTCTGGAATCCTGAAAACTGATTTTCAAATGAACTCTTCCTGTTCTTGGAAAATGATTCCCTCTTTTTCAAGGAGGTTTAGGATTGGCTCATAAAGATTTCTGATAACAGGGATCAGAAGGCCTTTTTCCTCGATTTTGCCATCTAAGAACAAATCAACCGCAATAGCTAAAGGCAGGCCTACTGTTTTGGCCATAGCGGTAGCTTCTTGATTTTCTCCTTTACAGATCAGGCTTGAAGTAATTCTTTTGGTTCCTTTGGGTGTTTTGACTTCGAAACAATGCTGCATCACAATCATATCTTTGTCTTCAGGAAGGAGTACCCATTTCTCCTCCAAAATAAGCTGTAGGATAGCTGCAGGACTACCTTTGGTCTTTGGTAGGGGAGAATCATCCAATAGTCCAAGCCATTGAATTTTCTCAAGGATTTCATTATTGACCCACGGAAGAATTTCCTGAAGTTTTTCTTCTACTTTTTGTGTTTCTGAGTAGGGTAGAAATGAGTTGAGGAATTCCCTTTTGGAAAATCCTTGCGGAAGGTCCATTTCAAAAGTATCGTCTGTAAGGCCTAGTTGGACAAACACATCCCAGCTTTGGCAGAATCCTGATCTTCTTAAAGTACCTCTTAGCAGTGTTGGGATTTGGTCCAAGCCATAAATTTTCCGATAACTCAATGAATCACGGTTGGCATAGCCATCAAAGTCACCGACTTCTTCAAAGCTGATCTTTTCCAGTCTTTTGAAAAGCATGTGATAAGGTATGTATTTGTATTTGCCATTGCGTATAAATCTTGAAACTCCCTGACCAGCTAGGACGACATTTCTTGGGTTCCAGGTGAATTTATATTTCCAGGGATTGTCTTCGCTTTCCGGTGCCAAAACACCTCCCGTATAGGATTTGAAGGAAGTGATTTCATTTCCCATAGCTTTTTCATGGTCAATGATTTTCATGGCAGACATATGGTCTATGCCTGGATCGAGACCGCATTCATTAAGGAATAAAAGACCTTTGGCATTGATTTCATCTTGAAGTTTTCTGAGGTCTTCAGATTCATAAGAAGCTGTAAAAAAATGTTTGCCCAGTTCAAGGCAATCTTTGGCAATGATAGGGTGTAAAAATGCCGGAAGCATGGAAATCACCACATCTGATTTTTGAACAAGGGTTTTTCTTGATTCAGCATCATCCAGGTTGATTTTTGCAGCGATGGCATGGTGATGGTTTTTTATTTTTTTATCTGCGACTTCTTTACTGATGTCTGCTACGATTATCGTTCTGGATTTGACCGTTGCGGTTTTCAACAAGTATTCTATGAGAAAAGTGGAGGACTTGCCTGCTCCTATGATCAGTATGGTCTGCATCTTGGTCTTCAAGGGTTTTATTGGTTTCCCAAATTGGTAAAAAAGAATCAAGGGTAAAAACAGAATAGGATAAATTCAAAAAAAAGAACAAATGCCGCTTTTTTTTCGTTAATTCAATCCGTTTTAAAGTCAATATGAGTAAAAAAATAGAGTTTAAAGTTTCCCTGAATGTCTATTCATCTGAAGAATGGAATAAAGAAGACAGACAGCTTATGGAAGCAGCCAGAAGGATTTTAGAAAAGGCACATGCGCCATATTCAGACTTTTTAGTAGGGGCGGCACTCCTTTTGGAGAATGGGGAGGTTTTTGTAGCCAATAACCAGGAAAATGTCTCATTTCCTGTAGGTGTATGTGCAGAAAGGGCTGTCCTAAGTTATGCCATGGCCAATAATCCTGAAGTAAAGCCTGTTAAACTTGCTATAGCCGCCAAAAGGAGGAAGGATTCAGGTGCGGCTACAGTGACACCTTGTGGGCTTTGCCGGCAGACGATTAATGAGTATGAAATTAAATTTGGAACCAGCATAAAGGTCATGATGCTGGCCCCTGATGGCAGTATGTTGGTTGCAGATGGGATTGAACAATTACTTCCTTTTAGATTTAATGATTTGAACGGCTAATGAAATCTTCCATAAAATTTGAATATTCGGCACATTATAGAACTTCTCATATTGTAAACCGAAAGGAAAAAGAAATATTTATTGCATTGCATGGTTATGGTCAGTTGTCTGAGTTTTTTCTTAGGAAACTCCACCCTATCTTTTTTGAAGACAGGTTGATCATCGTGCCTGAAGCCACCAATTATGCCTATCATCAAGGATTTTCAGGAAGAGTAGGGGCGAATTGGATGACCAAGCATGAAAGAGAAACGGCAATACTCAACAACAACAATTATTTAAACGCACTGTTACAGTCTTTTTTGCTCAAATATCCCAACAAGCCAAAAATCAAAGTAATGGGTTTCTCTCAAGGAGCAGCTACTGCTACACGATGGGTAAGTCAATTGGCTGTACCTGTGGATACACTGATCCTGTGGGGCGGTGGTTTTGCCCATGACCTTGACCTTGGAAAAGCATCCGAAAATCTTCAGGGAACCAAATGTTATATAGCATTAGGTGATCAAGATGAGTTTGTTACTGAAGAGTCTATTCAAAAGCAGGACGAGCTGATCAAGGCAATGGGACTTGATGTTGAGAAGCTTTCTTATCCGGGAGGCCATGACCTGGAAACACAGCTATTGGCTCAGATACTTGAAGGTCAAAAACTTGATGACCGATACCTGTTAAAAAATGTTTGATTTTAACAGGTAGTTCACTAATTTTCTCAAAATTTTATCATAAAGTCATAATGCTTACCCTATCTGAAAAAGAAGTAGAGAAAATCGCAGGTCAACTGCTGAAGGGGATGATTTGTTTTTACCAGTTGGATAACAAAAAAATATATCATTTACCCGATGATGAAGATTATTTCAATTATGACCTTACCCCAGAGGAAGAGGATATTTTGGATGAAATCGATGAAAATCCGGATAATTATGCGGAATTCGTAAAAATGGAGCCTTCACAAGAACATCAGATGATGGAGACATTTGCAGACAGGATTGTGAAAGAAAGGAACTTTCAGGATGAACTTTTCAATGCTTTGAGTAAGCCTAAGGCAGCCACAGCCTTTAAGTTTTTGATAGATAGTTCAGGAAAGTATAAGGACAGATGGGTGGAATACCGTCTTGACAAATACAAAGACTGGGTAAAAGAGCAAATAGATAGCTTTAATTACGCAGAAGAGTAAGAAAAAAGGGCCACTTCTTTAAAGAATTGGCCCTTTTTTAATTGTGTATCTGGTTAGCTCAGATTCAACAAACATTTACAAAACTTAATCAACCAGTTTTTAGCCATTTCCAAATGGTTTTATAATTGACTTTGGATCCTGTAATCATGATGCCAATGCGATAGATTTTTCCGGCCACCCATGTGCTGAAAAGAAAGCCCAAAATCAGGAGCGACATGGAAAGGATAAGGTCGAATAGAGGAATGCCATAACTGGCCCTTCCCATCATGGCAATAGGTGAGGTGAATGGAATGACAGAAAGCCAAAAGGAGACATTGCTATTAGGATCGTTCAGTACAAAAATAAAAAGCCCCATGTAGGCAATCAGTAAAGGAATGGTAATCGGTAGCATAAATTGCTGTGCTTCTGAAGGAGCATCCACTGCTGCACCAATAGCAGCGAAAAATGCCCCATAAAGCAAATATCCTCCAAGGAAATAAAATATAAATGTCAGGGTGAGTTTGATAAAGTTGATACTGCCAAGAACCATTAAAATCTCCTGAAGCCCAGGTTCGTCTTCAAAATTTTGACTGAATTCAGGGTTGGCAAGTTCCATTGCCTGCTGTTGAGGCATCTGCATGCCAAAATAGCCCATCACTACAAAAGAAACTGAGCTGATCAAAATGATCCAGATGAGAAATTGGGTCAGGCCAACCGCACCAATACCAATGATCTTACCCATCATCAGTTGGAAGGGTTTTAAAGAAGAAACAAGGATTTCTATAATTCTGCTGGACTTTTCTTCAATCACGCCTTGCATGATCTGATTGCCATAGACAAAAATGAAAATGTAAATCAGGATTCCAGATAAGAAGCCTATCGCATAATTTACGGTACTGTCAGAAATGGTTTCGTTGCCTTTGATGTCCAGATTGACTGTTTGGATATTGACCTTAGTCCTGTAGGCAGCAATGACTTCAGGGTCCAAACCTGCCTGATAAAGTCTTTGCTCTTCTATCCTTCTTTTAAGGCTTGCCTCCAAATAGGATATCAAATTCATACTTGGGCTCTTTTCTGCATAATAGACAATGCCATTGGGTTTGGACAAGTCTATTTTTGGAATAAAAAGGAATCCGTGTCTTTCCTGTGATTGAATTAATTTCTTTCCCTCTTCGAATGAACTGTTGGAAAAAGAAAAGGCATATTCGTCTGAACTTTCGATGAAGAACATATTATTCTCATCGACTACTTCAATGATTTTAAGCGCAGATTCCTCTGGCTCATCAAGGGCAATCCACAAAAATAATCCCATAATGGCTGGGAAGATAAGGGGTGTCAGGATGGTAGCGAGGAGAAATGATTTTTTCTGAACTCTAGACAAGTATTCCCGTTTGATGACAAGCCAAATTTTATCCATTGTTATAGTTTTTTACCTGTTGGATAAATATTTCTTCCATGGTTGGAAGCACTTCACTGAAGCCTTTTATCAGTCCAAATTGCATGGCTTCTTCCAAAAGTTCATTTGTGGATTTGCCGTTTAAGGGCACCCTGAATGTATCGTTGTCGTAAGATGAAATTCTATTCCAATTCTTAGGAATCTGTGTCGAAGTAAGATGAATGTTTATTTCATACTCATTTGGCTTGAATTGAGATTTGACCTCATTCAGACTTCCTTCAAGTATTTTTTCAGATTGATGAAACATGGCGATCTGTTCGCATAAAAGTTCTACAGATTCCATCCTGTGGGTAGAGAGCAAAAAGGTGATGCCTTTGTTTTTCAATTCGATGATCTGATCTTTGATGATTTCCGCGTTAACCGGATCAAAACCGGAAAAGGGTTCGTCCAAAATCAGTAATTCAGGTTCATGGATTACGGTGGAAATAAACTGGATTTTTTGGGCCATTCCCTTGGAAAGATCATCGATTCTCTTGTCTTTCCAAAGGCTGATTTCCATCTTCTTCAGCCAGAAATCAACCCGTTCTTTAGCCATTTCAGCGGTTAGCCCTTTAAGTCTTGCAAAATAGATGAGCTGATCCCAAACCTTCATTTTTTTATAAAGTCCCCTTTCTTCGGGCAGGTAACCTATATTGGCAATATGCTTCCTCACCAAAGGTTCCCCTTTGAAATATACTGAGCCAGAATCGCTGTCTATAATCTGGTTGATGATTCTGATCAGCGTGGTTTTTCCGGCACCATTAGGTCCCAGCAATCCAAATATTACTCCTTTGGGAATCTGAAGATTGATGTTTGTTAAAGCTTTGGTCGGGCCAAATGATTTGTTGAGGTTTTGTATTTCCAGGATATCCAATTTGAATGATGTTTGGCTAAAAATAATAAAAAACCTTTTGTTTTTGCCTATTTAATGTTGACAGAACCTACAGAAACATCAATGGTAAGGCTCATTAAATTGGGAGCATTTTCTTTGTACGATTTACTGACATAAGTCTTATTTCCGATGTCCTTCAGGTTTTTGGGTACATTGGTTCGACACATGGCGGTCGATTTGATTTTGAGGATAAAGGGCTGGGTTTCATCTGGAAGCTGTAAGTCAACCTTACCTGCACCAACTGTGGCGTGTATTTCACAAGCTTCCGGCATTCTGTCAGAAAAAGAAAGATTTAAAGCACCGTAGTTTGTTTCAAAAATCATTCTCTTGGCATTGCTGAGATTAAGGTTATAGGCCTCTAGGTTTCCCATATTGATGCTGACCATCATGGTGTCCATTTTTACCGAATTAGCCATTTTTTTACTGTAATCAATACTGATATCAGCACTGGCCGATTTGATAATGGCATTGGAAATAGGCAGGTGAGAAAAGTCAAAAATGGCTTTACCTATTCCAAAATTAAAATGGAGATTATATAAGTAGTTGGAATTGAGCCCCACATTCCAGGTGTGGTCAAAACTATCATTGGAACTTGAGAAAAGTTTATAGGATAGGCTTTTTCCAAGATTTTCAGATTCAACATTTCGGTGTATCAGGTTGGATAGAAGAATCCCATCCTTTATATTATAAGAAAAGGAAGGTAAGATGTTGACTTTGGAAAGTTCACAATCAATGCTAAGAGGATATTCCCCTTGCTTTCTTCTAATTTCAGATACACCTTTATATACATTATAATCCAGGTATACAAGGTTGTATCCACGCCTTTCTTCTACTTTAAATTCCTTAGTGATTTGGGCATGCGATTCGAAGAACAGTCCAAGCACAACACCAAATAACAAGTAAACTCTACTCAACATACGGATAGGTAACGGCAATATCTTCAAAAGGTTCTTAAAGGTATAAAAAAAGCCGGATTTTCATCCGGCTTCAGGTATTTAGAAGAATTCTTTCATTTTATCGAAGAAACTTTTTTCAGAACTGTCAGGGGCTGGTTTGAAATTCTCCGAATTTCTTAGCGCCTCTAAAGTTTGTTTCTCGTCTTTAGAGAGGTGTTTTGGAGTCCAGACATTCACATGGATCAATTGGTCGCCTTTAGCATAACCATTGATGTCTCTTATTCCTTTTCCTTTTAATCGGAGGATTTTTCCACTCTGGGTACCTGGGTCCAGTTTGATTTTGACTTTGCCATCTATGGTTGGAACTTCAATGTTTGCTCCCAATGCAGCGTCAATAAAACTCACATATAAGTCATACACAACATTGTTGCCATCCCTCTGCAAGGTATCGTCTTCAATTTCCTCAATGACGATGAGCAAATCCCCAGGAATGCCTCCTGCTGTTTCGTTCCCTTTACCGGACATGCTCAATTGCATGCCATCAGCCACACCCGCAGGAATATTGATGGTGATAACTTCTTCCTTAAGTATTAAGCCTCTAGCATCTGCTTCAGCAGGTTTTTTGTCTACTGTCTGACCATTACCCCCACATACATGACATGTGCTGGCAGATACCATCTGGCCAAGCATCGTGTTGACGACTTTTTTGATCTGACCTGAACCTTGACAGGTTGAACAGGTTTTGAAGGTTACGCCATCTGCTAAAACCTGACGTTTTACCTTGATTTTTTTCTCTACACCATTGGCAATTTCCTTCAAATTGAGTTTTAGCTTGACTCTCAGGTTAGTACCTTTCTTGGTTCTTCTGCCGCCACGTCCTCCGCCAAAGAAGGATTCGAATCCACCTCCTCCAAAGATGTCACCAAACTGGGAGAAGATGTCATCCATGTTCATCCCGCCGCCGCCGAATCCGCCATTACCGCTGACTCCCTGATGTCCAAACTGGTCATAGCGCTGACGTTTTTCGGTATTGCTGAGGACTTCATAAGCTTCTGCAGCCTCTTTGAATTTTTCCTCAGCTTCAGGATTGTCAGGGTTTTTGTCCGGGTGGTATTGTATAGCAAGTTTCCTGTACGCTTTTTTGATCTCCTCCGGAGTTGCGTTTTTGGAAACCCCTAACACTTCATAATAATCTCTTTTTGCCATAATCTGATCTTAAGCTCCTGTTACAACCTTGGCATACCTGATGACCTTTTCTCCCATGGTATAACCTTTTTCAACAACATCTATTACCTTCCCCTTTAACTCTTCAGATGGTGCCGGGATTTGGGTGATGGCTTCCTGGGTTTCTGCATCAAAAGGTTTTCCGATGAGATCTTCCATCACTTTGACACCTTTGCTCTCTAATGTTTTGACCAGTTTGTGGAAGACCAACTGATTGCCTTCTCGAATGATGGCTCCATCCGTTTCATTTTCATTTGCCTTAAATGCACGCTCAAAGTCATCAATGACAGGTAAAACATCTTTTACGATGTCTTCTGATGCTGTTTTGATCAGGTCAAGGCGTTCTTTGGAAGTTCTTCTTCTGTAGTTTTCAAACTCAGAATATAACCTCAAATATTTATCTTTTAATTCCTCCACTTCCTGCTGTAGTTTTTCCTCTTTGGATAATTCAGGACTTTGAGAGGTCTGCTCACTTTGGTTCTCGGCTGCAGTAGCAGCTGTATCAACTTCCTCTTGCTTTACTTCCTTTTCTTCGGAAGCCATCTGCTCATCTTTCATTATCTCTTTTTCGGCCATTTTATTCAAAATTTAATACTGATTCTGTTAACAATTTATTTGCCATTGCGGATTTACTGACAAACTGACACCTAATCGTTCGTTATGGCATGCCATAATAAGTCTTTAAGCTTTTCCAGGTTGTATTGTGAAACTGATGAGATGAATATTGTCGGTAATTCCTGCGGAATATCCGCTTTCATTTGTTCCATCAGTTCTTCATCTAGCATATCCGATTTGGTAATTGCCAATAACCTTTTCTTGTCCAGAAGTTCCGGATTATATTTTTGAAGTTCTCCCAGTAGGATTTTGTATTGTTCTTTGATGCTTTCGGCATCAGCCGGAATCATAAAAAGAAGGATAGAGTTTCTTTCTATATGTCTTAAAAACCTGAGGCCTAATCCACGTCCTTCAGCAGCACCTTCTATAATTCCCGGGATATCTGCCATGACAAATGATTTGCCGTCACGGTAAGGGATTACACCAAGGTTTGGTACCAAAGTGGTAAAAGGGTAGTCCCCGATTTCAGGTTTGGCAGCAGAGATGCTGGAAAGCAAGGTGGATTTTCCTGCATTTGGAAAGCCTACTAAGCCTACGTCGGCCAGTAATTTCAGTTCCAGTATGATCCACTCTTCAATGCCAGGCTCTCCTGGCTGGGCATAATGGGGTGCTTGATTGGTGGCTGTTTTGAAATGGTCATTTCCCAGTCCTCCTCTACCTCCAGAGGTAAGAATTACTTCCTGGCCATCTTCAGTGATTTCAAACCGGATTTCCTGTGTCTCTGCGTCTTTGGCAACGGTACCTAGGGGCACCTCAAGGATCACATCTTCGCCGTCCCTGCCTTTTCGTCTGCCGCCTTCACCACCTTTGCCGTCTTCAGCGATGACATGCTTTTTATATTTGAGATGGAGTAAAGTCCATAATTGGGAACTGCCCCTTAAGATAATGTGTCCGCCTCTTCCGCCATCACCTCCGTCAGGACCTCCTTTTGGAACGTGTTTTTCCCTTCTAAAATGAACGGATCCTGATCCTCCTGCTCCTGATCTGGAACAGAATTTCACATAATCTATAAAATTGCTATCTGCCACTTTTCTGATTTTTTTAAATAAAAATGGCTAAGCACTAATAGCTTAGCCAAAATAAATTTTTGCAAAGGTAAGAATTATTTGATGATTAGTATTGGTCAATCACCTTGGAGATGTCTTCAAATATACCTTCAATGGTTCCAACCCCGTTTACCTTTGATAATTTACCCTGTTTTTCATAATAGGATGCTACAGGCAAAGTCTCATCAAGGTATACACGGATTCTGGTCTCAATTTTGGCTTCATCTTGATCATCAGTTCTGCCGGAAGTCTTGCCTCTTTCCCTGATTCTCTGTTTAAGGATATCTTCCTCTACATCAAGTGCAATCATACCGGAGATTTGGGTGCCATTTTCTTCCATCAACTTATCCAGAGCTTCCGCTTGGGCAACGGTCCTAGGGAATCCGTCGAAAATGAAACCATTGGTATCCTGAGTGGAGGCTAGTTTATCGCCTACCATGCCAATGACCACTTCGTCAGGCACTAATTTGCCCTCGTCCATAAACTTCCTGGCGAGTTTTCCCAACTCAGTGCCTTCTCCCAAGTGCTTCCTGAAAAGGTCACCGGTGGAGAGGTGGGTCAGTTTGTATTTTTCAATTATTTTTTCGCTTTGTGTACCCTTTCCCGCTCCTGGAGGGCCAAATAAGACTATGTTTAGCATCCTTTTGTTTTTTTGATTCTATATTAAGTACCAGGTGTATCAAGTTTTTAATTGATAGATCTCTGGAAGATTCCTTCCCAAACCATCGTAATCGAGGCCATAGCCCACCACAAACTTATTTGGGATATTAAATCCGACATAATCAAGCTTTATGGGATGTTTGATGGCTTCCGGTTTG
The DNA here is from genome assembly GCF_042432905.1 of Fontibacter flavus. Classification (NCBI taxonomy): domain Bacteria; kingdom Pseudomonadati; phylum Bacteroidota; class Cytophagia; order Cytophagales; family Cyclobacteriaceae; genus Fontibacter; species Fontibacter flavus. Next base: position 60,057 of record NZ_JBHLWI010000033.1, read on the forward strand.
TGTAATAAGGTCGCTACAGCCAATGAAGCCGGATTTTTCTCCTTAATCAACTCTACTAAATGCTTCATGCTCAGTCCTGTGTCGACGATGTCTTCCACAACAATAACATGTCGGTTTATCAAATTAGTTTCCAGACCTATCATTTGACTGACTTTTCCTGTAGAGCTTTCCCCTGAGTAGGAGGAAATCTTGATGAAACTGAGTTCTGAGGAGATAGTTATCTGCTTCGCTAAATCAGAAAGGAACATGAAAGCACCGTTTAGAATGCCCAGTATGACCGGCTGTTTCCCGGCATAGTCCTTAGAAATTTCCTTACCGAGTTCATTGACCCTTTCCTGAATCTTATCCCGTTCTAAAAACGGGACGAAAGTTTTGTCTTTAATCTCTACCATTTAGCTCAATAAAAAAGCCCTTATAAGTAAGGGCAATACAAATATAGAAAAAAATGAATCGGAGACATCTATAAAGTTGCTAAACCTATAGATTAGCCATTAAAAACCGATACATTTCTATCATGGATTCAAGGTCTGAAATTGCCACACGTTCATATGGTGTATGTACATTGTCTTCCGGAGCGCCTATAAAACACCAATCTATGGCATAAGGGGAAAACTGAACTTCCCTGCCGTCACTCCCGCCATTTGCTTCTACCTCTAATTGATAAGGTACTTCACTTTTTTCTGCCAATTGGATTATTTTATTCAGAAAAGCTCTTCTTGGAATAAATTTGTCGCGGATAGAAATGGCTACACCTTCTCCATGCAATACGCCATCAGTAACCCATGTGATGTCAGAAATCAACGCTTGCTTGATTGGATGTTCCTCCATAATGAATTTGAGCAGAAATGGCATGCTTCCTCCTCCATGCTCTTCATATGTGGAAAATACTACCCAACCATCTTCCAGCGTTTCGCATAGTTTGAGCGCATTATATATACCAAGTCTATTGTCAAGGTATGCTGCTTGTATAAATTCCCCATCAATCTCTATGTTCTGTTCGAATGAAAGTGGTGTTCCTCGTTCAATAGGCCTTGCAAAATCATGAAATATCTGCTCATCTCTAGTGAAGAGTTTGCATCGTATCGGTCCCAAACGGTCTTCACCTACCAAAACTGCACCTTCTATTATCTCTGGCCCTCCTATAGGGATCAGCTGGTTTTCATAACGGCTCATAAACCCGATAGTATCTATGTGGGCAAAAACCGCAGTTCTGGGATTTCCAAATTTAAGTATCAGACAATCATGATATTGTGGTCCGAAGTAAAGTTTTGGTGTAACCTTCCATGAATCCATTCGTTTGACTATATGATGATGCAGGAATTCAGTCATTGCAGTTTCATCACCCGAAACACTTCTTATATTTAGTAATTCATTTAAAATGTCCATTTTGGCATGGTTTCTGTTATTTTGCTAGATTATAAAATTTGTTTTATATTGAAAAGATTTCCAATAAAGTTTAAAGTATTAAAAAATAAATATACATTTGTGATTAGTTAAAAGTTTATAAATTTGCAGTTAAATCAATCAAACACTTAAAAAATTTTAAAAAAAATTTTTTATTATGAAAAAATTATTACTCTCTACAATTATGGCGGGTGCCTTAGCTTTCGGAGCTAACGCCCAGGTTGACTACAACAGATGGTCTGTTGAGTTTGGTGGTGGGTTTAATAAACCAATGGCTCCTCTTACGCCAGGTTTTTATTCTCCTTCATTGAACCTTGGACATGCTGACCTTGGAGTTAGATACATGTTCAATGAGAAATTTGGTGCGAAACTCGATTTTGGTTTCGGTTCTTTCAGTGAGGCATCCAAAGATAACAATCCTGCATTTTCTACCAACTACCACAGAATCAACCTTCAAGGTGTGGCTAATCTTGGCAGAATGATGAACTTTGAATCTTTCACAAGAAGAGTAAATCTATTGGCACATTTGGGAGGTGGTATCGGTCAAGTTAGACCTCAAGAAGGACCTTTCAGTGATTTCAATGATAATGTTTATAATATCATTGCTGGATTTACTGGTCAGGTAAAACTTTCTGAAAGAGTTGCCTTGACAGGTGATATCAGCACTATCCTTAATGGTAGACAGACTGTAACTTTCGACGGTCAATCTCCAATTGGTCCAACTGATCCTGGCTTCTACGGAGCAAATGGTACATGGTGGACTGGTACTCTAGGTCTTAATATTTATCTTGGTAGCAAAGCAACTCATGCTGACTGGTATGTGGCTGCTGACAAATATGCTACTAAAGATGAATTGGCTCAGCAAATCGGTGAGATCAAAGACATGTTGAAGGATTCTGACGGCGACGGCGTTCCAGATTATTTGGACAAAGAACCAAATACTCCTGCTGGTGCTAGAGTTGATTCTCATGGAAGAACTTTGGATTCTGACGGTGATGGTATTCCTGATCACTTGGACAAGTGTCCATTCGTACCTGGTCCAGCTTCAAATGATGGTTGTGCTATCGAAGAAGTAAAAGAAATCGATTACTTCAAGAAAGCTATCAACGAAGGTTATGTAAATGTTTACTTTGCATTTGACAGCGCTAAGCCACTTGGATACTCTGCTTCTGCGGTTGACTATGTAGCCAATTTCTTGAAGAGAAACCCAGGTGTTAGTGTAGAACTGAAAGGATACGCTGACGAACTAGGTCCAGAGAACTATAACATGAAGCTTTCCGAAAGAAGAGCAAAATCAGTATACGACGTGCTTGTAGCTGCGGGTATTGATGCTTCTAGATTGTCTTACAAAGGTTACGGTGAAGATACTAGTGTAGATAAAGCTTCTGCTGATGCACGTCAATTGGCAAGAAGAGTTAGCTTCGAGGTAAAATAATCGAATCTTATAAAATACAAGAAAGGCTATCCTCCAGGATAGCCTTTTTTTATGCTTTTTGATGTATTGAGTCATCTCTTTTGTACCGCTATTCAAGAAATTCAGAAGCCTCTAGTGATTATCATTATTGATGTTCTACTTCACTTTTTCTTGAAATATTCATCTTTAATTTTTTTAGTCACTTATATTGTGGGTTAAGGAGACAAGTTCTTACCTAGGTAAATTGAAATCAACTCAAAAACAGAAAGGCTACCATTTGGTAGCCTTTCTTGCTTAGTTGTGATAAATATGCGTCTAAATCAATCAATTCTGACAATGTCTGCACCCAGGGCATTTAATCTCTGGTCAATATATTGATAACCCCTGTCAATTTGTTCAATATTGTCAATAATGGACGTTCCTTCAGCAGACAATGCTGCAATCAAAAGAGAAACACCCGCCCTGATATCAGGGGAAGTCATTCTGATACCCCTAAGCGGATATTTCCTGTCTAAACCTATGACGGTAGCTCTATGAGGGTCACAAAGAATGATTTGAGCCCCCATATCAATCAATTTATCGACAAAGAATAAGCGGCTTTCAAACATTTTTTGATGAACCAATACTGTGCCTTTGGCCTGAGTAGCAGTTACCAATACAATACTTAATAAGTCAGGTGTAAATCCGGGCCAAATGGCATCTGCAATGGTTAATATTGAACCATCTATAAAGGTTTCAATTTCATAATGTTTTTGAGCAGGTATAAAGATGTCATCTCCTCTGAATTCTATCTTGATTCCCATGCGCTTAAAGGTGTCCGGGATGATGCCCAATCTATGAATTTGAGCATCTTTGATCGTGATTTCAGATTGGGTCATGGCTGCCAATCCGATGAAAGAACCGATTTCAATCATATCAGGTAAGAGAGTATGCTCCGTACCTTTGAGGTTTTTGACACCTTCAATGTTCAAAAGATTGGATCCTACTCCTGTGATTTTAGCGCCCATGCGGTTAAGCATATCGCATAATTGTTGGAGATAGGGCTCGCATGCTGCATTATAGATGGTTGTCTTTCCTTCCGCCAACACTGCTGCCATAACGATGTTTGCCGTTCCCGTAACAGAAGCCTCGTCCAAAAGCATGTATGCACCTTTGAGTTCGTTGCCATCAATGTTGTAGATTTCTTTTTTGGCATCGTAATGGAATTTGGCCCCTAACTTCTGGAAGCCATAAAAGTGTGTGTCCATCCTTCTACGGCCTATTTTATCTCCTCCTGGCTTTGATAATCTTCCATGGCCAAATCTTGCCAACAAAGGTCCCAATATCATAACAGAGCCCCTTAGGGAGGATGCTTTCTTCAAAAATTCCTCTGTTTCCAGGTATTTCATATCAACTTCATCTGCCTGAAAAGTATAGGATTCAGGCCCGATTTTGTTGACCTTCACTCCCATATCAGCCAAGAGCTCTATGAGTTTATTGACATCACGGATATTGGGGATCTTATTTATGGTGACTTTTTCGGGTGTTAATAAAACCGCACAAAGGATTTGTAAGGCCTCGTTCTTTGCACCCTGCGGGATGATCTCTCCCTTCAGTTTTAGGCCTCCTTTTACTCTGAATGATGACATTTATCTACGTTTTTTGGAGTGACCGCCGTTTCTTCTTCTATCGTTTCCGCTGAATTTTCTTCTTCCTCCTGGAGATGATGATTCAGGTTCAGATGGTAATTTGAAGTCTCTTCTGGTATTGGTCTCAAAAAGTCCCATTTCCCTAACTTTATCTAAATCAATATGGAGCTTACCTTTTGAAAGGGTTTTGATGTCATCCAGAATTATGGCATCATCGAAATTATCCCTGTTCCAGGTAGAGTGGAAGCTTCTCATCAACTGGCCGATGTAAATAATGGCAGCTTCTTGTTCTTCATCATCTTCCAACTCAACTGCTTTTTCGATCAATTTCTCGATGTTTCGGCCATAATGTTTGAATTTTACTTCACCTTTGGGATAGCCAACATTTTTTGGTTTTCTGAAAAGCAGGTCTTGTTCTGGTTTAGGGTATGGTCCATCTACATCTAAGGTAAATCCTGACATAATGTGTATGTCGTCCCATATCTTTTGATCATTTTCTGTTTTCATCTGGGGATTGAGCTGCTTAACTAACTCCACCAAAGCAAAGGCACTTTGGGTGCGCTTATCTCTGTCCTCAATTCCTGCAATATGAATGGCCAGTCTTTGGATATTTTTCCCGTATTCTTTTAAGGTGACTGCGTGCATGTTACTTTCTGTATGTTCCATAAGGTGGTTCCATTATGTGGGCGCTTAAATAATAAAAATCACTTTAATCAGCCCTGTTAATCTATAATCCGAAGCTTTGCAAAGCTAAGTAATAAAACCTTCTCTCCAAAGTTATCAAATTGTATGGTAGCTTTCCTATTGATTCCTTCAATTTCTATCTTGCTGACCTTCCCGAAACCGAATTTAGGGTGCTCAACCAACATGCCTTCCTGAAGGTTATGGGTATTGGAAGGCTTAAAGTCAGGGCTGGGGGTATGGATCTTTGCTGTGGTCATAGGTCTGACAGCCGGCTTTTTGATTCCGATAAAGCCTGATTTTCCCTCACTGGATTCATTTCTTAGCGCACCTGACAATGCGGTGGTCATACGTTTATTGACCCTGATACAAGCTGGATCGACTTCTTCGAGAAAACGGCTGGGTTCACAGTTGAGTAATCTACCAAAGCGATAACGTGTCAGGGCATAGGTTAAGTATAATTTATCCATTGCCCTTGTAGTGGCTACATAGAAAAGTCTTCTTTCCTCTTCCAAGTCTTCTCTGCTCTGCATCATCATCTGAGAAGGGAAGAGGTCTTCTTCCATACCTACCACAAATACCTGCTTGAATTCCAGTCCTTTTGAAGAGTGTATCGTCATCAAAGTCACGGCGTCAGTCGTGTCTTTATCCCTGTCATTGTCTGTTAGAAGTGCGATTTCCTGTAAGAATGCCCCCAGGCTTTTGTCTTCATTCTCGGGATTGTCCACATATTCTTTGATGGCATTGAGCAATTCCTGGACGTTTTCATAACGGTTGAGTCCCTCTATGGTTTTGTCTTCGTACAATTCCCTTAGCAATCCGGATTGTTTGGCAATGGAATTGGCCGCCTCATAGGCATCTTTTCGCTCCATCTCGATGCCAAAACTCTTGATCATGGTGGCAAAATCATCCACTGCATTGGCAGCCCTTCCTCCTAAAAAGCTATTGGCATTGATCACGACTTCCCACAAGGGAATATCATGCTCGTAAGCTGCGACGAGGATTTTTTCCACTGTGGTGTCGCCAATTCCCCTTTTGGGGTAATTGATGATACGCTTAAAGGCTTCTTCATCTTCCTTATTGACCACAAAACGCATATAGGCCATCAGGTCTTTGATTTCTTTTCTCTGATAGAAAGAAAGACCTCCTACGATTTTGTAGGTGATGTTCATTTTTCTCAAGGCTTCTTCTATTGACCTTGATTGAGAGTTGGTCCGGTAGAGGACAGCAAAATCACTGTTGTCGAGCTTCTTATTGTTTTTTTCTTCAAATATGGTCATAGCGACCAACCTGCCTTCTTCATTGTCCGAACTTGCCTTGATGAGTTCGATCAGCTCTCCGTGGTGATTTTGGGTCCAGACTTCTTTTTTGAGCTGGGCCTTGTTTTTGGCGATGATGCTATTGGCTGCCTGTACAATATTTTTAGTGGATCTATAATTCTGTTCCAATTTGACGACAAAAAGATCCGGGTAGTCTTTCTCGAAATTGAGGATGTTCTGTATGTCTGCCCCCCTGAAGGCATAGATACTCTGGGCATCATCACCCACAACGCAGATATTTTGATGCACAGCGGCCAGCTTTTTGGTGATCAGGTATTGGGATAAGTTGGTATCCTGAAACTCATCCACCATGACATATTTGAAGCGCTGTTGGTACTTGTTCAGTACATCCAAATGGTCACGGAAGAGGACATTGGTATTAAAGAGCAGGTCGTCAAAATCCATCGCCCCGGATTTGAAAAGCCTCTTTTGGTAATTTCGGTAGATTTCTCCCATTCGGGGCTTCATGGCAGCTTCATCGTCAGCTTTGATATAAGGATCATTGATGTAGGTCTCCCAAGAAATCAGCCTGTTTTTGGCACCTGAAATTCTGGATAGTACCGTGTTTGGCTTATACACTTTGTCATCCAGCTTCATTTCTTTGACGATGGTACGTATCAGGGATTTGCTGTCGTCCGTATCATAAATGGAAAAGTTGGATGGATAGCCGATTTTTTCCGCTTCCACTCTCAGGATTTTTGCAAATATGGAGTGAAATGTACCCATCCAGGTGTTGCGGGCTTCCAGTCCAATGAGCTTTTCAATCCTGTGCTTCATTTCACTCGCTGCCTTGTTGGTGAAAGTCAGGGATAGAATGTTAAAAGGATCTACACCCTTGGCATGTATCAAATGGGCGATTCTATAGGTAAGTACCCTTGTTTTGCCCGAACCTGCACCTGCGATGATCATGACAGGTCCTTCGGTATGCTCTACTGCTTCTCTTTGGGGGGAATTGAGTCCTTTTAAATAATCCATACTGCTAATTTTCCAACAATTGTCAAAGTTAATGCTTTTTAGATTGGCGATAAACCTTAGAAGTGATCAATCTCTAAAATCTCGATTTCATCCATTTTAATAATACACTTTAAGTCACTGATTAACTGGATTTTGGGATTTAATCAGGCTTGCTTTTGGTTAATTTCCAGCGATTGTGGCTCCAAAGATAGATTTCCGGTTGCTCTCTGATATTTTTTTCCAATAAGCGTATAAATTCATCCGTGATGCTATGTGCTGCACTTGATTCGTAAGGGGGGCAGTCCATTAAGCTATAAGTAAAGGTGTAGTGTCCTCTTTTGGGTTTTTCTACATAGGCATAGACCACCGGATGTAGGAACCTTTTGGCCAGTTTTTCGCCACCTTCAAAAAAAGCTGTTTCCCTGTTCATAAAGGGGGCCCAATAGCGGATTTCTCCCATGGTAGGCCTTTGGTCAGCTGCCAGTACAATTAGTCTTGGCTGGTCTCTTTTTCTGAGGTAATCCCTTTGAAAGGCAGCCCTTTCGATCAATCCTGCTCCAAATCTGGTTCTGATTTTTAACATCAATTTTTCAAAAAAAGGATTATTTACCTTCAGGTATACCACATCCAGTTGATTAGTGATGTTTGCGGAGGTTTGAAGCAGGTGCATTTCCCAATTGAAAAAATGTCCGGTCATGCCAATCACTACTTCGCCATTGCGAATAGCGTCCAGGACAAGTTCTTTGTTGTTGACTAAAATTCTCCTGTTCAGTTCTTCTTTTGATATGCTGTACATTTTGATTGTTTCAGCAAAAGAGTCAGTCAGGTTTCTGAAAAACTTTTCAGCGATACGATTCCTTTCTTTTTGGGATTTTTCAGGAAATGCATGGTATAAGTTTTCTTGAATCACCTTTCTTCTGTATCTTAAGATGTGATAACCAATCAGATACAGGATGTCTGTAAGCAGATACAGAAATGATAAAGGTAAATAAGATATCAATTTGAATAAAATCATAAGTCGAGGAACATCTTTGGACTTGTGTTCTAGGTCAAATAAAGCCAAAAGCCTTGACTTTATTCAAAAAAATTAGTGATAAATTCACCCTTTGATTACTTTTGAGGCTTATGTCTGAAGTTCAGCGAAAAAAATATTCCGACAAGGATAAGAACCATATATTCGATCAGGAATTTATGCCCCACATAGATTCCATGTACAATTTTGCCTATAGGCTAACCTTTGACGAGGATGACGCCAAAGATCTGGTTCAGGACACCTATCTGAAAGCATACCGTTTTATCAATTCATTTGAGCAGGGCACTAATGCCAAAGCCTGGCTTTTTAGAATCCTGAAAAATTCCTTCATCAACGATTATAGAAAGAAGAGTAAGCAGCCTGCGAAGATTGATTATCAAGAAGTTGAAACTTATTACAACTCGGATGATGTTGATTATAGCAGCACGACGGATTTGAGGGTGGATGCGGTAAAGGACATGCTAGGTGATGAGATTTCCAATGCGCTAAACAGTCTTGCGGTGGATTTCAGAACAGTCATTATCCTTTGTGACCTTGAAGGGTTTACCTATGAGGAAATGGCCAAGATTCTGGATATTCCAATAGGTACGGTTAGATCAAGATTGCACAGAGCCAGGAACTTATTGAAAGACAAATTACGTTCCTATGCACAGACCATGGGTTACGATACTGACGAAGAAGAATAAGAAAATAATAAATTAGAAATTAAGATTACCAATGAGTTCAATGGATAACAATTCAATGTCTGAGGGTAAAAAGCAATCATGTTCGGATGTGAGCAAGTGCTTTCAGCTTTTGGAAAGCATTCTGGATGGAGAGAATGTGCCTAACTCTGAAGACATCATCAAAGAGAAGTTGGAGAAATGCCAGCCCTGTTTTCAGCATTTTCATCTGGAACAGGCAATCCGCGAGGTGTTAAGGACAAAATGCTGTAAGCAAGCCACCCCAGATGAATTGGTGGACAGTATTAGGCAGAAAATCCAGGAAATTAAGTAAACATTTATGTCTACAGGTAAAGCAATCATTTTTTCGGCTCCTTCAGGTTCAGGAAAAACCACAATCGTCAGACATCTTTTGGGAAAATTCCCCAACATCGGTTTTTCGATTTCTGCATCTACCAGAGATAAGCGTGGCAGAACAGAACAAAATGGTAAAGATTATTATTTTTTGAGTCCCGAAGAATTCAAGAAAAAAATTGATGAAGATGCCTTTATTGAGTGGGAGGAAGTCTACGAAGGCAATTTTTATGGAACACTCAAAGAAGAAATCCAGCGCTTATGGGATGAAGGGAAGCATGTGATCTTTGATGTAGATGTCAAAGGTGGTGTTAATCTCAAAAAGTACTTTGGAGATAAAGCATTGGCAATATATGTAAAGGTGCCTTCATTGGAAGTTTTGCATGAAAGGCTCAGAGATAGAGGTACTGAAACTGAGGAAAGTCTCTCCAGAAGGCTGTACAAAGCTAAATTTGAATCCAGTTTTGAAGACAAATTTGATGTGACTATCCTCAATGACGATATACAGAATTCATTTACTGAGGCAGAACGGTTAGTCGGGGAATTTCTTTCCAAATAAACCCATATTTCACTTTGAAAATAGGCTTATTTTTCGGATCTTTTAATCCTATTCACATAGGCCATTTGATTATCGCCAATGTGATGCAGGACCAGACAGACTTGGATGAGGTGTGGTTTGTGGTGAGTCCTCAGAATCCGTTTAAGACACAAAAATCATTACTTCATGAATTTGATCGGCTAAAGATGGTAGAGCTCGCCATCGCCGATCATTTCTTTTTTAGGGCCACAGATGTGGAATTCCATATGCCCCGGCCAAGCTATACAATTGATACGCTGACTTACCTCGCAGAGAAATATCCCCACCATGAATTCAAATTGATTGTGGGAGGTGACAATCTGCCCCATTTCCATAAGTGGAAAAATCACGAACAGATACTCGAGCATTATGGATTGTATGTCTATCCGAGGCCCGGCGAAAAAACGGAATATGACCATCCCAATGTCAGGTTTGTGGAAGCGCCTTTGATGGATATTTCTGCAACATTTATCAGAAAGACGATCAAAAATGGCCATTCCGTGAAATATTTGTTGCCGCAGCCGGTAGAAGAGTATATCAGGGATAAGAAGCTTTTTATTTGAGGTTTATTTGGAATTTGATCTCTGCAAACCTTTTAGATGTGGACTTCTTTTTGTTGATCATTTTATAAACACCATAAACTAAAGAAGTATCGGAGTATTCACCTTTATTTTGCTAAATTAACGTGAATTCGGTTTAAGCGCAAAGCATTAATTGAGCTGAAGGTAATTCGAAATCAATATTTAAAGAAGGTTTCTTGGGGAAAAAACAATACGCCGTTAATGCTGAAATGATATTGATGAGGAAATTGTTGATTGACCTATGCCGTGTATGTTCGATTTTACACATATTTTTGAGTTCATCGTTCACACATTCAATGATAGCTCTTTTGCGCAAAAGTATTCTGTCGTTTGCTGAGATATTGTGGTTTTTCATGTTTTTTCTTGGTTTGGCGATCAGCTGTATTCCGTTTCCAAAAAGCAGGTCCGAAAGGGCCTTTGATATGTACCCCTTGTCTCCGAAAAGCTTTCCGAACTGGTTTTCAGTCATGGATTTCATGACTTTAAAATTACGGTCATCGACATTTCCTTTTGTTAGGTAAAAAGACAAAATCTCTCCTTTGTCGTTGATTATCAGGTGTAATTTAAACCCGAAAAACCAGCCTATGGAGCACTGGCCCCTTTCGGCAACTCCTTTGAAAGTTTTATGCTGATGGATTCTCCTGTTGTGGCATGATCTGAGAGGGGTGGAATCAACAAAGCTGATTCCTGTGGACTTGCCTAAACCCTTAAGTTTCAGGAAAAGCATCATGGGGACAGCTACCCGGCTCTGTAGCTCAACGAAACGATTGTAGGAGACCAGACCAGGGAAAAGGTCTTTCATATGAGCGCAGACATAGAGGTTGTAGAATGACATAAAGTTCGAAAACTGTCCATAATGGAAGAGCACCAGGATACTCATGATCTCAGAGTCTGAAAGGGAAGCCTTTCTGTTCCTTAATTTATTAGTCGATGATTCCAGAAGGTGATTTTTGATTTCGGACTCAAATTCTATACAGAAATCATCGATTGTAACGAAAAATTCGGTAACTTTATCTTTAAGCATAAGGGGTTGTTTTTGATGTTAAAATATTGAATGTCAACAGTTTAATATAATCAAAAACACCCTTTTTTCATACTAAAATCAAACAAATTTTATCCCGAATTCACGTTAAATTATTTAAATTTCGATTATTAATAAATAAAAATAATTCTGGTAATCAGAAGGCAAGGATTTTCTAAATTCTTTGTTTAAGCTATCGAATTGTTCATGAATTGTTTCTCCGGAAACCCCAAAAACTATCTGATTTTGATCAGCAAAACTTTTATTTCTGACTTTTAAACCTGTGGTCATATCATCCGAAAAATAGGAAATCATCTGCGCCTTGGAAGAATTTAGCTCTATTACTAAGGGGTAATAATGCAATGCATGAAAAACGGTGGCTATCAGTTGATCTTCCTTTCCAAAGTACAAACCTTCATGGAGTGAGTAGGTATCACTATTTGATAGCTTTTCATAGAATTGATATCCATTTTCTACATTGACAAAAAAATCATCAGGGATTTTCCTTTTCCCAAAATTCACCTTTGAAAAAGGTTTGAAAGTAAAATCTTCACTAGCTAAGTAAAGTGTATCGTTAAATGTAAAGGAAGTTAAAATCTTTCCCTCTTGGCTTGCAAATGGGGAGTATGCCTTGAAATAAGGGTTAAAAGTTTTTGGGGCTTTAGGAATGGATTTACTTTGGATTCCCTTAGAATTCAAAGTAAAAACCTGAAATGGTATTTCAGGGGACAGGTTATTGTTATACATCATGTATTTCTCACCTATCTTTTGGATGAATCCAGCTCTATTCGATAGTTTTTTTAAGAAAAACGGTTTTAGATTGTGGTCAAAAGTATAAATTGATTCACCGTTTATCAGGACAAAAAGCGAATCCTTTTCCGTGAAAAAATTAGTTATTCCATTAAGAGAGATAATTTGATCTCCATAAAATCCTGCTTTGTTAAGAAGATTACCATCGTGGTCAAATTGGATAAGAATACCAGAATGGTTTTGATCAAAAAGAAAAATATTTGATTGGGTCACTAAAATATCTGTGGGAGTATGGATGGGCTGTAAAGTTTTTAACCTTATAATTTTTGAACTTTTCCCAATTTTTGAAAGGTTCATTTCTTGGAAGCTTTCAGAAACATTAATTTCTGGAATTCTATTTTGTGGATTATTGCATGAAAAAAACAAAGAATAGAATATTAAACAGGTTAGAATTTTCTTTATCATGTTTTTATCGGATTTGGATGCTTTTCCATTGACCAATTTGAATTTGATAAAAGCTATAATTGTGTAACTGTGAAATAGTGAGCATTAGGTATTCAGCTATTTTTTAAATTTTTAAACTCTTTTTTTTAAGAGGAAGATGCGAAAATTAAACACTTTATTTAAATAGTGTGACTTCCATTAGGAAGTCACACCTGTGTGATTTAAGGACAAGGTTCTTGGTCTCAGGCACCACAAGGATCTGACCCTGAAAGCCTGCACTTGATAACAATTGGACCATCTGCACCACACCTTTCATAGGTAATATAATATTCTGTTCCTGGAAGGTTTTCATCTTGGGCCATTACTGAAGATGAAACAAAACTACTGAAAAACAGTAGTGTTAAAATGGTGCATGAATAAATTAGTTTTCTTATAATTTTATTTGTTTAGTGGTTAGAACTAATTATGTAAATATATTATTATTATTATGCAAAGGAAAGATTGAAAAATCTTAATTAATGTCATTTTCTAATATTTTGACACCAATTTTAAAAGAAACTTTTTATCCAAGTCATGATTCTATATACAATTAAATAACAATAGACTTTGAGAAAGATAAAAAATTATGAAAGTCTTCAAGTTTGTAATTTACCTTAAAAACTAGAGTATGGAATTTTTAACGTATTTCTAAGTATGCAAATTCAATTTCATTTTTACTAAAAGGTTGAATTTTTGAAATTTTTAAAAATCCGGGTGTTAAATATTGAGAATCAAATATGTCCTTCCTTTCCTGAGGCGATTTCATACAGCAATTCCCTGGACCGGTGAAGCTGGGCTTTGACTGTTCCCAAAGGCTTGTCCAGTTCTACCGCAATCTCTTCATAGGACAGTTCGTCAAAATACCTTAACTGTACCAGTTTACGGTATTTGGCAGGCAACTTGTCCACAAAAATCCTGACCATCTCTATCCTTTGGGATTTGATATATTCGTCCTGTGGATTGTTGTCATCATCCTCTACATCTATATTGACAGCATTACCCCCTTCATCACTTAGGGTGGTGTTGAGACTCATGGTTTTGAGTTTTTTCTTTCGGATGAAGTCAATAGTGTTGTTGGTGGCAATTCTGAAAAGCCAAGTCGAAAAGGTATAGTCTTTCTTGAATTTATGGAGGTTTTTAAAAGCTTTGGCAAAAGCTTCCATGGTCAGGTCTTCTGCATCGTCCGCATCCCTGATCATTTTGAGTATCATAAAATAAACAGCCTTTTTGTAGCGCTTCATCAAAGTAGCGTAAGCCTGCTGATCTTTCTCCAAGACAGCCTTGTCTATGAGTTCAAAGTCTTCTAACGCCTTATTTGAAAAGCCTCTATTATTTACTTCCATCTGACTTTTTTTGATTGGTACCCTAATGTGCCTACTATCCAAAAGTATCCTACATACATCAAGTCGAAAAATCCTGTCCAAAACACATTGGATTTTCCTTCCAGTTTTTTTCTCGCCGAAGTGACTACTGATGTCAGCAGTAAGGATCGAACAATAATTATACCTAAAATAATCAGAAAATGTTCCCAATTTTGTGCTAAACCTACGATGATAATCAAAGAAATGCCAGTCAGCCAAAACAAGATGTGTGAAAAGGGATAGATTCCTATTTTTTGCTTGTCAATTCCTTTATAGTATTTACCAGCGTGAAAATGTCTTTTTTTCTGAGTGAAGTAGGATTTCCAGGTGGTTTTCGGAGCAGAAATGGTCACGCTATCTGGATTTACCACCACAGCAGTGTTTTTGCCCGTTGCATATTGATTGACAAAAAGGTCGTCGTCCCCACCATTGATATGCCACAATCCTTTGAAGGCTTTTTTCTCCATGAAGAAACTCCTTCTGTAACATAAGTTTCTCCCAACTCCCATAAAGGGTGCTTTCCAAAGGGCAAATGAGATGTACTGAAGACCGGTCCATAAGGTTTCAAACTGAATCCATTGGTTCAGTAGTCCTTTTTTGCGCTCATATTGGGAAAAACCCAAAGCAAAGGTTTTATTGTCCTCTCTCACAGGTGCGGTCATCAATTCAATCCATTTGTCTGATTTAGGGATGCAGTCAGCATCAGTCAATAACAGGACGTCATTTTTGGCCACTTTGATACCTAGGGTGAGTGCATATTTTTTGGAAGTGACGTGTTCAGGAGTGTATTTGACTGTAACTGTGCGAAGTTTTGGGAACTTTGCCATCATTTCCTCCAAAAGGCCTCTGGTGCCGTCATTGGAACGGTCATTGATGATCATCACATCATAGTTGGGGTAATTTTGGCTACAGAGAGCAGGTATTAGTTTTTTAAGGTTTGCTTTTTCATTATGCGCCGCCACAATGACGGTTACGCCTTCAGGATTTTGTCCATGTTGATTTTTTTTGCCTTTGTAAAAAAAAGAAAAGCGTCCAAATACAATTAGAATGTAAAAAAGCTGGATAGAAAGCGCAATTAATAATACAATCCACAAAATATCTGTAACCATTCCCATACCTTTAACGGGCAAATATAAAATCAAATTGAGCATTCATTAAGAATAAGCTTATATTTTTGTGCCTGAATTAAGGAAAAAATACTAGGCGGTTTTCAAATGGCTTAGAGATCAAATATTTAGGATGAAATTCAAATTAGAACATACAGATCCCAAAAGCAAAGCAAGGGCAGGAACTATTAAAACAGATCATGGTGACATCCAAACACCGATTTTTATGCCGGTTGGTACTGCAGGTTCCGTCAAGGCTGTACATCAGCGTGAGTTGATGTATGATGTCAAGGCCCAGATTATTTTAGGAAACACTTATCATTTGTACCTAAGGCCTGGATTGGATATACTGGAGAAGGCGGGAGGTCTGCATAAGTTTAATGGTTGGTCCAAACCTATACTCACTGACAGTGGGGGCTATCAGGTGTTTTCTTTGGCAGAAAACAGGAAATTGACTGAAGAAGGAGCCGTATTCAAGTCTCATATTGACGGTTCCAAACATTTATTCAGCCCGGAGAGGGTTATGGATATTCAGCGCATCATCGGGGCGGATATTATCATGGCATTTGATGAATGCCCTCCTTATCCCTGTGATTTTGCTTATGCCAGAAAATCCATGGAACTCACTCACCGTTGGTTGAAGAGGTGTATTGACCGCTTTGACAGTTCAGAAGGGAAATATGGTTACAGCCAAACTTTGTTTCCTATTGTACAGGGATCGGTTTTTCCGGAGTTGAGAAAACAATCGGCAGAATTCATCGCTTCCTGTGAAAGGGAAGGAAATGCCATAGGCGGATTGTCTGTGGGTGAACCTGTGGAAGAAATGTACAGCATGACGGACATGGTGACAGATATTTTGCCAAAAGACAAGCCCAGATACCTGATGGGGGTGGGGACACCTGCCAATATTCTGGAAGGGATTGCTCTTGGGGTGGATATGTTTGATTGTGTGATGCCGACCCGAAATGCCAGAAACGGCATGCTGTTCACTTCAGAAGGCATCATTAACATCAGAAATGAAAAATGGAAAGATGACTTCAGTGCCATTGATCCCTATATCAATTCTTATGTGAGTTCGTTCTATTCCAAAGCTTACTTGAGGCATTTGACCATTGCCAAAGAAATTTTGGCGGCACAGATTGCCAGTATCCATAATTTAAGCTTTTATTTATGGTTGGTTGGTCAGGCGAGGGAGCATATCATAGCAGGGGATTTTGCCGTTTGGAAAAATCAGATGGTAGAAAAAGTTAGCAGGAGGTTATAATATGAAAATACTGGATAAATTAATCATCAAGGATTTTCTCAAGACTTACTTTTTTGTGGTTTTGATGCTGATTCTTATTGTCTTGGTACTTGATTTTACTGAGAAGAATGATTCTTTTATCCGTAATAAAGTTCCGGCAAAGGAAATCCTGATGTATATGGGCAATTATGGCCTGTATCTCAATAATTTGCTTACGCCTATAACGGTTTTTATCTCTGTTATTTTTATCACTTCAAAAATGGCAGGCAGAACCGAAATCATTGCCATTCTCAGTAGTGGGGTGAGTTTTATGAGGATGTTGGTGCCTTTCTTTATTGGTGCAGCGATGATAGGGATTGCCAGTTTTCTTCTGAATGGATGGGTGCTTCCAGGTGCCACTGCCGGCGTGACAGAGTTTAAATCCAGGTGGCTGGAAGAAAATAAGTTTTACACTGAAAACAATATCCATATCAAAGTAGCACCTGATGTGTATGCTTATATTTCAAGGTATTACACTTCAGGGAATACCGGTTATAGCTTTACCTTGGAGCAAATCAGAGATGGGCAGTTGATTGCCAAGCTTTCTGCTGATCGGATTGTGTGGGATACGGCCATCAATTCCTGGTCAGTCAAAAACTGGAGATTAAGGGAATTGCATGAAATGGGGGAGAAATATACTGTTGGAGAATCCCTGGATACTTTATTGTCCATCACGCCGAATGATTTTGATTTGCCGACCAATCACCATGAGACCTTAAAGCTTCCTGATCTGACCAGGCAGATTGAGGTTCTGGAAGCTAGAGGCGCGGATAATGTCAATTATTATAAAATTGAGAAATATGTCAGGTTTATGTCTCCATTTGCAGCCATTATCTTGACTTTTATAGGAGTGATCGTGTCTTCCAAAAAAACCAGAGGAGGGTCCGGTTTCCAGATTGCTTTGGGATTTATGTTGGCTTTTGTTTACATCATTATGTTTTTACTTTCGAGAACATTTGCTGAAGCTGGGACCGAGTTTCCTGTCTTGGCGATTTGGATGCCGAACCTTGTTTTTGCGGTAACTGGCCTTGTATTATACAAAACTGTTCCCCGATAATATGCAGCCTGAATCTACGGTCAAAGATTACCTGATGCTTCATTTCATCGTTTTGATTTGGGGCTTTACGGCCATTTTAGGCTTATTGATCAGCATTCCTTCACTTGAAATTGTCTTCTATAGGACTTTGATAGCCACGTTGATTTTGGGATTGATATTCATGTGGAAGAAAACATCCATAAGGGTACCCCAAAAGGAATTGACTAAAATTATTGGGACAGGTTTTATTATCTCTTTGCATTGGTTGCTCTTTTTCGGAGCAGCGAGGGTGTCCACTGCCTCTGTTTGCCTGGCGGGTATGGCGACTACTTCCTTGTGGACAGCTTTTTTGGAGCCTCTGGTTAATAAGAAAAAGATAAAGGGTTTTGAAATCTTTTTGGGATTATTGGTGATTGGTGGGCTTTATGTGATTTTCCGGTTTGAGCTGAATTACTGGTTGGGCTTGTTGATGGCTGTAGCCTCTGCCTTCTTGAGTGCTGTTTTCACTGTGATCAATGGGAGATTGACCAATCGGCACAGTCCTTATATCCTGACATTTTATGAAATGCTTGGCGCTTTTGTTTTTTCAGCGTTCTTGCTGCCTTTCTATGGTTACTTTTTTGCGCCTGAAGGTTTACAACTGGTGCCTTCATCAATGGATTGGTTATGGTTACTTTTGCTTGGAGGTGTATGTACAGTCTATGCTTTTTCTGTATCCGTAGAACTGATGCGCAGGATAACTGCCTTTGCTGTCAATCTAACCATCAATTTGGAGCCTGTTTATGGAATAATTCTGGCAGTATTGATTTTTGGAGAAAAGGAGCAAATGACCGGTGGGTTCTACCTAGGTACGCTGATCATTTTATTGTCTGTGCTGATTTATCCAGTGTACAATTATTACCTGAGAAGGAAGGCTAAGGGTAACAATCTGTTGAGGGCTTGAGAGAAGGCAATTCATTTTTGAGAATCATTTAAAATCCGGAATCATTCTACTTTTGTCCAGAAAGTGTTCAGGGTTATTTTTATGATTTTAAATTGAATTATAAAGAATTTTCAGATTGATCAGCAGCTTCTAATTTGAATTTAGCCTTGAGTGATTTTTCTATCAGCTTGTTTTTGGGCATATCCAAGTTTTTCGCATAATCCGAAAGCTTTTGGACCAAGTCATCAGGTAGTGAAGTCGTGATTATTGCCATTTTATATTTATTAATTGTAAATATAAAATGCAAATATCATTTATACATATCCTTCAAAGATAAAGTATTCCGATGGCCAATTGCCCTTTGCTGGAGTCTCTTTAAATAATCCAAATACGGTAGAACCCGAACCTGACATGGCTGCATAATAAGCCCCCATCTCATATAATTTAGCCTTGATTTCAGCTAATTCGGGGTATTGGGGAAAGATGTTTGCCTCAAAATCATTGACAAGCAATTCTCTCCAGGAGCTCTTGTCTTTCAATATTTCCTTTAGGTTGTTTTTTGGTGCTTGTGGTTTTACACCTGCATAAGCTTCTTTGGTGCCTATATGTACAGGAGGCTTGACCAATACAATATGGTCTCCCTTTAGGTTTACTTCAACAGGTTCTAGTATTTCGCCTCTTCCAGTGGCAATTTTAGGTCTGTTTTGAATGAAAAAAGGGCAGTCACTACCTAATTCTGCAGCATAATCCTCCAAAAACCAATCTTCCAAATAAAGTTCAAACAACTGATTCATCAAGGTAATTGCAAATGCTGCATCTGCAGATCCTCCTCCCAATCCGGCGCCCATTGGGATGTTTTTATGGAGGTGTATATGGACTTGAGGGATATCATTGAAATCTTTTCTCAGTAACTTTAGCGCCTTTAGAATCAGGTTGTCTTTTTCTTCTCCAGGAATGTTCAGTCCTGAGGTTTCAAAAACAGTTTTTTTATCTACGATCATTTCCAGGGCATCATATAATGGAATGGGAACCATACAGGTTTCGATGTCATGATATCCATCTCTTCTTTTGGAAGTGATATGAAGACCCAGATTGATTTTTGCGTTGGGGAAACTGATCATGCGATTAATAGACTGATGTGTTCCGTAAATATGGCAATAAAATCTTTAAATATTAATTGCTGTATGTTTATCCTAATTTCGATTCTGTTATGTAATTTCTTATTAAGTAATTTATTGATTGAAAAAAAATCAATAAAAATAAATATTTATTGAATATTATTGAAATCGAAACAAAATTCTGACAACTTGGCGTTTTTTTCATTTTTCAAAATAATATAATTGGATAAATGTTTATAAGACAGAATAAAATATTTAATAAAAATTTTTCACATACATAAAAAATATCTGTTTGTTGTAAAAAAAGAAATTAAATATTGTATCTATCAAAATTGAGGGTTAATATTGTGTCATTAATTCAATCAAGAACCATAACCGCATGTTTAACATAGTCACTCCTCTAAGCTTTATTATTCTCATTTATAATAAATGATGGGGCGCTAGACTATTGTATACAAACAACCATATAATGTTAAGTGCCTCAGATGATGAGGCACTTTTTTTATAAACCTATTTGACCTATTAAGATTAACCATGAGTTTAAAAAAATATAGTTGGGAAATCAGTCAAAATGAAGAGCATCCAGCAGGAAAAGCCATGTTGTATGCTACAGGAATGACAGATAAGCAGATGAACCAGCCCTTTGTGGGAGTAGCCAGCTGCGGGTATGAAAGTAATCCCTGCAATATGCACCTCAATGACTTTGCCGGTCTGATCAAAGAAGCCACTAGGGCTCATGGTCTGACCGGTTTGGTTTTTAATACCATTGGGATCTCAGATGGTATTTCCATGGGGACTATGGGTATGCGCTATTCCCTGGTGTCTAGGGAAATTATTGCAGACTCTATAGAATCCTTTATACTGGGGCATTCCTTTGATGCCTGCATTGCAGTGGCCGGTTGTGATAAAAATATGCCTGGAGCAGTCATGGGGATGCTTCGCATCAACAGACCTTCAATCATGGTATACGGGGGAACGATCCGTTCAGGAAATTACAAAGGCGAAAAGCTCAATATAGTCTCAGCTTTTGAGGCATATGGCAAAAGGGTGAAAGGTGAAATGAATGACCTTGATTACCAAGGTGTGATTCAAAATGCCTGTCCCGGAGCCGGAGCCTGTGGTGGTATGTACACCGCTAACACCATGTCATCCGCAATAGAAGCCATGGGCATGTCCCTGCCATACAGTTCCTCTACTCCTGCAACTGCCACTGAAAAACTGAATGAATGTCAGGAGGTATCTCAATACATCAAGATATTATTAGAAAAGGATATCAAACCAAAAGATATCGTCACTAAAAAAAGTTTGGAGAATGCAGTTCGTGTGGCTGTAGCCCTAGGAGGAAGTACCAATGCGGTATTGCATATCCTGGCAATTGCAAAAACTGCGGGTGTTGATTTCACGCTGGAAGATTTCAAAAGGGTCAATGCCGAAACCCCTTTATTGGGGGACTTCAAGCCTTCAGGGAAATTTTTGATGGAAGATCTTTTTGAACAAGGAGGCGTGCCTGCCTTTATGAAATACCTCCTGAACAACAATATGCTTCATGGAGACTGTATGACAGTAACCGGGAAAACAGTTGCAGAGAATTTAGAAAACATAGATCCGGTGGTTCCTTCTATGGTCAATGTCATCCATCCTATAGAACAGCCTTTGAAAGAAACAGGTCATTTGTGTGTGCTTCATGGTAACCTTGCGCCAGGGGGTGCCGTGGC
Organism: Fontibacter flavus; assembly: GCF_042432905.1. NCBI lineage: Bacteria > Pseudomonadati > Bacteroidota > Cytophagia > Cytophagales > Cyclobacteriaceae > Fontibacter > Fontibacter flavus. Next base: position 81,458 of record NZ_JBHLWI010000033.1, read on the forward strand.
CAAGATTTCTGGTAAGGAAGGCAAATCTTTTACCGGTCCAGCTAGGGTTTTTGATTCAGAACTGGAAGCCAATGAAGGCATAAAAAATAAATTGGTGAATAAGGGAGAGGTCATTGTAATCCGCTATATAGGTCCTAAAGGAGGTCCAGGAATGCCGGAAATGCTGAAGCCTACCTCTATGATCATCGGAGCAGGATTGGGTTCAGACGTGGCTTTGATCACAGATGGGAGGTTTTCCGGGGGAACTCATGGGTTTGTGGTAGGTCATGTGACGCCTGAAGCTTATTCCGGTGGGCCTATTGGACTGATCAAGGATGGAGATGTCATCACCATCGATGCAGATACACTTACCCTCAGCGTGGCACTAAGTGATGCTGAATTGGCAGAGAGGAGAAAAGGCTGGAAAAATAAAGACCTGTCTGACTTACAGGGTACTTTGAAAAAATACAACAAGTTGGTTTCATCCGCCTCAGAAGGTTGTGTGACAGACCAATGGGAATAAAATCAAAATAACATGATTAGAGGAGCAGATATCGTCGTCAAATCCCTGATTGCTGAAAATGCGGAATACATTTTTGGTTATCCAGGCGGGGCCATTATGCCAGTGTATGATGCCTTGTACGATTACAGTGATCAGATCAAACATGTGCTTACCCGACATGAGCAGGGAGCTATCCATGCAGCTCAGGGATACGCACGTGTTTCAGGTAAGGTTGGGGTTGTTTTGGCGACTTCGGGGCCAGGTGCGACCAACCTGATTACCGGATTGGCCGATGCACAGATTGACAGCACGCCCCTAGTCTGTATTACAGGTCAGGTAGCTGCTCACCTTTTGGGTTCTGATGCTTTTCAGGAAACAGATGTAGTTGGCCTTTCTATGCCTGGCACCAAATGGAATATTCAGGTCAGAAAAGCGGAAGACATTGCTCCTGCCATCGCCAAAGCTTTTCATATTGCGAGGACAGGCAGGCCAGGACCTGTTTTGGTGGATATAACCAAAAATGCACAGGTCGAATTTGGAGAGTTTAATTACGTCCCATGCCTGGCAATCAGATCCTACAGGCCTTATGTCAATATTGATCATACAGCTGTTGAAAAAGCTGCAGTACTCATTGATCAGGCCAAAAAACCTTATGTGCTTTATGGTCAGGGGGTAGTTTTGGCTAAGGCAGAGGAGGAACTGAAGTCTTTTTTGGATAAAACGGGAATACCTGCTGCCTCTACCTTATTGGGGTCAGGTGCGCTGTCTGAAGAACACCCTTCCTATGTCGGTAAATTAGGGATGCATGGCAATTATGCCCCGAATATTCTGACCAACCAATGTGATGTATTGATTGCTGTGGGAATGAGGTTTGATGACCGGGTGACAGGAGATCTCAGTAGATATGCCAAACAGGCTAAAGTTATCCATCTGGAACTGGATCCTTCAGAAATAGATAAAAATGTAAAAACAACAGTAGCCATTCAGGGAGACTGCAAAGTCAGTCTACCCATGCTCAAGGATGCTGTCCGGAAAAATAGCCATCCTGAGTGGATGCAGCGTTTCAGGGAATTGGAAGCCGAAGAAAGAAAGGCGGTAATGTCCAATGACCTGCACGGTACGCATGGAGGTCTTCATATGGGGGAAGTAATCCGAGTAATTAATCAATTCAAAGAAGATGATGCGGTTTTGGTGACTGATGTGGGGCAGCATCAAATGATTTCTTGGCGGTATTTTGACTACAAAAAGAGCAGGACTCAGGTGACTTCAGGAGGGCTTGGGACAATGGGCTTTGCCTTGCCTGCAGCATTGGGTGCTCAGCTACATGACTATGACAGACAGGTCATCTGTGTGGCAGGTGATGGAGGAATTCAAATGACCATACAGGAGTTGGGGACAATCATGCAGACCAAGGCTCCTGTGAAAGTAGTCTTGCTCAACAATAATTATTTGGGCATGGTGAGACAGTGGCAGCAACTTTTCTTTGATAAGCGCTATTCCTTTACGGAGTTAGATAATCCTGATTTTATCAAAATTGCTGAAGCCTATAGCTTCAAGGCCAAGAAAGTTACAGAAAGAGAAGATTTGGAAGCTACGGTTGCGGAAATGCTCCTGCATAAAGGACCATATTTTCTGGAAGTGGTGGTCGAAAAAGAAGATAATGTATTCCCGATGATTGCCACAGGTTGCTCGGTAGAAGAAGTGAGATTAAGCTAATCCAGTCCCAGCATTTATGAACCGTTATACCATATTAATTTATACTGAAAATTTTATCGGGATTCTGAATAGGATCACGATCATTTTTACCAGAAGAGGAATCAACATCGATGCGCTGACTGCCTCAGAAAGCAGGCTTGATGGTATCCATAAGATTACCATTGAAGTGACAGTCACGGAAGAACAGATTATCCAATTAACTAAGCAGATTGAGAAAATTGTAGACGTCATCAAAGCCTATTATTTCAGAGATGATGAGGTGGTCTATCAGGAAATTGCTTTATACAAAGTACCGACTGAGAGTTTGGACCCCGGGCTTGAAAAAGTCATCAGGCAGTTCAATGCCCATATCATCGCTGCGGAAAAGGAATTTGTCGTGATAGAATTCACAGGACATAAAGAAGATACCCAAGCACTATTGGAGATTTTGAAGCCTTTCAATCTGTTGGAATTCTCCCGCTCGGGAAGGGTGGCGATAGCAAAGCCCAAGTTTTCTGTTCAAGAGTATTTAAATAATCAAACCTATAATCATTAACACTATGAAACTGAAATTCGGATCAGTAGAGGAAAATGTAGTCACCAGGGAGGAATTTCCTTTGGAGAAAGCAAAAGAAGTATTGAAAGATGAGGTAATAGCCGTTTTGGGCTATGGCGTGCAGGGTCCAGGGCAGGCGTTGAACCTCAAGGACAATGGCTTCAATGTCATCGTTGGCCAAAGGAAGGGGTCTAAAACATGGGATAAAGCCGTTGCAGATGGATGGGTTCCGGGTGAAACATTGTTTGAACTCGAGGAAGCCTGCGAAAGAGGGACCATTCTTCAGTTCTTGCTTTCTGATGCTGGTCAGATTGCCCTTTGGCCTACTGTCAAAAAATACCTGACACCTGGAAAAGCCCTATATTTTTCCCATGGATTTGGAATAACCTACAAAGAGAAAACAGGAATTATTCCTCCTGGGGATGTGGATGTGATTCTGGTTGCGCCAAAAGGCTCTGGTACCTCCTTAAGAAGGATGTTTGTGGAAGGCAGAGGGTTAAACTCCTCTTATGCCATTTATCAGGATGCTACCGGCAAAGCAAAGGATAGGGTTGTTGCCTTAGGAATTGGAGTGGGTTCCGGTTATCTGTTCGAGACGGATTTTTACCGTGAGGTAACTTCTGACCTTACAGGAGAAAGAGGGACTCTAATGGGTGCTATTCAGGGAATTTTCGCTGCTCAATATGAAGTGTTAAGAGCAAATGGGCATACCCCTTCTGAAGCTTTCAATGAGACAGTGGAGGAATTGACCCAAAGTTTGATGCCTTTGGTGGCAGAAAATGGAATGGACTGGATGTATGCCAATTGTTCCACTACCGCACAAAGAGGTGCTCTGGATTGGTGGAAGCCATTTAGAGATGCGACTAAGCCTGTTTTTGAGGAACTATACAACAGTGTGAAAACTGGTAAAGAAGCCCAAAAGTCAATTGATTCCAACTCTAAGCCAGATTATAGAGAGAAGCTTGAGGAGGAATTGAAAGAATTGAGAGAATCTGAAATGTGGCAGGCAGGAGCCGTCGTCAGAAAATTAAGACCTGAAAATAACTGATACAATTATGAGTGAAAAGCTATGGATATTCGATACCACACTCCGTGACGGGGAACAGGTACCTGGTTGTCAGTTGAACACCCAGGAAAAGATAGTGGTGGCTAAGGCTTTGGAAGCACTTGGGGTAGATATCATTGAAGCCGGATTTCCCATATCCAGCCCAGGTGATTTCAATTCTGTGGTAGAAATTTCAAAAGCGGTTTCTAATCCTATCATCTGCGCCCTCTCCAGAGCTGTGGAGAAGGATATAGAAGTAGCTGCAGCTGCACTTAAATATGCCAAAAAAGGAAGAATCCATACCGGCATTGGTGTGTCTCCCTATCATATTCAATACAAATTGAGATCCACTCCTGAAAACATTATCGAGAGGGGCGTGAGGGCAGTAAAATTTGCCAAGCGATTCGTGGAAGATGTGGAGTTTTATGCGGAAGATGCAGGCAGGGCAGAACTCCCTTTTTTGGCTAAGATTATTGAAGAGGCCATCAAAGCCGGAGCAACAGTGGTTAATATCCCTGATACTACTGGCTATTGTCTTCCAGAGCAATATGGAGCCATTATCCGTTATTTGAAGGAAAACGTCTCCAATATTGACAAAGCTATCATCTCTACCCATTGTCACAATGACCTTGGGATGGCTACAGCCAATACCATTTCCGGCATTCAGAATGGGGCAAGGCAGGCCGAGCTGACCATTAACGGGATAGGTGAAAGAGCAGGGAATACCTCTCTGGAAGAGGTAGTAATGGCAATCAAATGTCATCAGAGCATTCCTGTACACACTGATATCCAAACGGAGTTGATTTATGGTACAAGCCGCTTGATCTCTAAATTGATGAATATGCCGGTACAGCCCAATAAGGCCATTGTGGGAAGAAATGCCTTTGCGCACTCATCCGGTATCCATCAAGATGGGGTGTTGAAGCACAGAGAAAATTATGAGATCATCGACCCCAAGGAAGTTGGAGTTCATGAGTCGTCTATAGTCCTTACAGCTAGAAGCGGCAGGGCTGCTCTGAAGCATCATTTGGACTCATTGGGAGTCGTTCTTGAAGGTGAAGACCTGAATAAAGTTTATGAAGATTTTCTGCTTTTAGCAGATTCCAAAAGGGATATAGGGCCGAAAGACTTATTGGAATTGGTGGGCAAATACATGGATGAGTCATCATTCATCGAGTTGGAGGAAGTGAGTTACCAGTCCAACGGAAGCGTAAAAGCCTCTGTGAAACTAAAGGTTGGGGATAAATCATATGAATCCTCGTCTTCCGGAAATGGGCCTGTAGATGCGGTCTTAAAAGCCATTGAAAAAATAGTCAAACCACATTATATACTGGAAGAATTTCTGATTCAGGCTATGACTGCCGGAAGTGATGATGTGGCCAAAGTTCACATGCGTCTGATGCAAGGAGATAAACCATATTATGGTTTTTCATCCAATTCAGACATAGTCTTGGCTTCTGCGCAGGCTTTTGTAGATGCCTTGAATAAAATACCTGTCAAAGACAAAGCGACAATCGAGTAACATGGAAAATAAAACACTATTTGATAAAATATGGAATGCCCATGTGGTCAGGTCCGTACCCAATGGGCCTGATGTTTTCTTCATTGATAAACATTTTATCCATGAAGTTACCAGCCCTGTAGCATTCCTGAATTTGGAAAAAAGGGGGGTAGGGGTACTTTACCCAGAGAGAACCATTGCTACTCCGGATCATAACGTTCCTACTGTTGATCAGGATAAATCCATCAAGGATAAACTTTCCCGCATGCAGGTAGAAAAACTGAGGGAAAACTGTAAACAATACGGAATTGAATTACATGATCTGGGTTCTGCCCACCATGGCATTGTTCATGTGATTGGTCCTGAACTGGGCGTGACCCAACCTGGAATGACCATAGTCTGTGGGGACAGCCATACTTCCACGCATGGCGCCTTTGGTGCCATTGCCTTTGGTATCGGTACTTCCGAAGTAGAGATGGTTTTGGCTACTCAATGCATCATGCAGTCTAAGCCTAAGAAAATGAGGATTACAGTGGATGGCGAACTAGGGGAAGGGGTAACTTCAAAGGATATCATATTGTATATTATATCCAAAATCTCTGCTGCGGGTGCTACGGGTTATTTTGTGGAATATGCAGGTTCTGCCATTACAAACCTCAGTATGGAAGCCAGGATGACCATTTGCAATATGAGTATTGAAATGGGGGCCAGAGGGGGCCTGATCGCTCCTGACGAAACCACCTTTGAATACCTGAAAGGAAAGCAATATGCTCCAAAAGGGGCAGACTGGGAAAAAGCTGTGGCCTATTGGAAAACACTCAAAACGGAAGAGGGAGCTGTGTTTGACAAAGAATACCACTTCGATGGCAACGATATAGAACCGATGATTACCTATGGCACCAATCCTGGTATGGGAATCAAGGTGAAAGATAGCATTCCTACAACTGAGGGTATGGAGGGAAGCAATAAAATTTCATACCTAAAGTCTTTGGACTATATGGGTTTTGCGCCGGGAGAAGCGATCAAAGGCAAAAAGGTAGACTATGTCTTCGTAGGAAGTTGTACCAATGGCAGGATAGAGGATATCCGTGCTGTAGCCAATTTTGTCAAAGGGAAAAAGAAAGCCGATAACATCACCGCATGGATTGTGCCCGGTTCCAGAGAAGTGGAGAAAATGGCCCATGAAGAGGGATTGGTGAAGATCCTTGAAGAAGCAGGTTTTGAATTAAGACAACCAGGTTGCTCTGCTTGTCTTGCTATGAACGATGACAAGATTCCTGCAGGCAAGTATGCGGTTTCTACCTCTAACAGAAATTTTGAAGGGCGTCAAGGACCCGGAGCCAGGACAATGCTTGCTTCTCCCCTCACTGTAGCTGCGGTAGCTGTAACAGGTCGAATCACTGACCCGAGGGAATTGATAGGAGAATATTCTGGTATTGGAAATTAAATTCCCAATAGCAAATAACCAATTACTCATAACTAATAAAAAAATGCCTTACGATAAATTTAATGTCTTGAAAAGTTCTGTAGTGCCTTTGCCTGCAGAAAATGTAGATACAGACCAGATTATTCCTGCGCGATTCTTAAAAGCTACTGAGCGGGAAGGCTTTGGTGATAACCTCTTCAGAGATTGGCGTTATGATGTGGAGGGAAAGCCTAAAAAGGACTTTGTGCTCAATGATCCTACTTACAAAGGTAAAATCTTATTGGCCGGTAAGAATTTCGGTTCGGGTTCAAGTAGGGAACATGCAGTTTGGGCGCTGTATGATTATGGTTTCAGGTGCGTGGTATCCAGCTTTTTTGCGGATATTTTCAAGAATAACTGTCTGAATATCGGTGTGTTACCGGTCACTGTAAGCCCCACTTTTGCCGACCTGCTTTTCAATGCTGTTGAGTCAGATCCAAATGAAGAAGTGGAAATAAACTTGGATAAGCAAACCATCACTTTAGTCAGCACTGGCCAATCAGAATCTTTCGATATCAATGCCTACAAAAAGGAAAATATGAAAAACGGCTTCGATGATATCGATTACCTGTTGAACATTAAAGGAGAGATAGAGGAGTTTGCGGAAAGAAAGTAAGGGGGATTTCGTAAGTGGGATGTCGGATTTCGAGATTTGAACCATTAAAGAGTTAAGGGAATTAAGAGGTTCATTAAGAAGGGGAATTTAAGGGCCAAGGCAAAAAAAAAGTCGGAGGCCGGAAGCTATTCCTTGATTTAGATTCACTAATCACTAATTACCAATTACTAATCCCTAATAACCAATCAACTAACATGGGCTTTCAAAGAAAAATAGAAATTATGGATACTACCCTGAGGGATGGGGAACAGACCTCTGGTGTCTCCTTTCTGCCTTCTGAGAAACTTCAGGTCGCCAAATTGCTTTTGGAGGAACTGAAAGTGGATAGGATTGAAGTTGCCTCGGCCCGTGTGTCGGAAGGTGAGATGGAAGGTGTTAAAAAAATTACCCATTGGGCAGCTGAAAAAGGATATTTAGACAGGATTGAGGTATTGGGTTTTGTGGATACCCCTGCCTCTGTGGACTGGATTACTGAGGCAGGAGGACGGGTATTGAATCTGTTGACCAAAGGTTCATTGAATCACCTTACACACCAATTGCGAAAGAGCAAAGAGCAGCATTTTGCTGAAATTGAAGAAAGCGTGGCCTATGCACGATCGAAGGGTATTGAAGTGAATGTTTACCTAGAAGATTGGTCCAATGGTATGAGGAACTCTTTGGAATATACCATGGAATTGATCAATATGTTGGCCAATAATCAGGTCCGCAGAATCATGTTGCCTGATACGCTTGGACTGTTGAGTCCCAAAGAAGTGACTTATTTTGTCAAAATGATCACCATCGAATTTCCTGATGTGCATTTTGATTTTCATGCCCATAATGACTATGACCTATCTGTTGCCAACGTGCTGGAAGCCATCTGTAATGGCGTCAGTGGTGTGCATACCACCGTCAATGGTCTAGGTGAGCGAGCAGGAAATGCTCCCTTGGAGTCGGTGATTGCCGTGATCAAAGATTTTACAGATTACAAACTGAGTGTCAAGGAAAACAAGATTTACCGTGTCAGTAAATTGGTAGAACAGTTTTCCGGGCAGCATATTCCTTCCAATAAACCCGTGGTTGGAGAAAATGTATTTACCCAGACGGCTGGTATCCATGCTGATGGGGACAATAAGAAAAACCTTTATTTCAATGACCTGATGCCGGAACGATTTGGCCGCCAAAGGAAATATGCTTTGGGGAAAACTTCTGGTAAAGCCAATATTGTCAAAAACCTCCAGGAACTTGGGATTTCTTTAGAGCCTGAAGAACTGACAAAAGTTACCCAAAGGATCATCGAACTCGGAGACAAAAAAGAAAGGGTCACCACAGAGGATTTGCCTTATATCATCTCGGATGTGCTTCAGAATAACTCCATTTCCCATCATATTTTTATAGAGGGGTATAGCCTGAGCCACAGCAAGGGTTTGAGACCTACCGTTCAGCTAAAAATGAACATTTATGGGGAAAGTTATGAAGAAGGTTCTTCCGGAGATGGGCAATATGATGCTTTTATGAAAGCATTGAGCAAAATTTACAAATCCATTCATAAAGAGCTCCCTAAGCTGATCAATTACCATGTTACCATTCCGCCTGGAGGGAAGACTGATGCCTTCGTGGAAACCGTGATCACCTGGGATTATGGCAGGATTTTCAAAACTAAAGGGCTGGATAGCGATCAGACAGTGGCTGCTTTGAAGGCAACTGAGAAAATGTTAAATATCATAGAACAATTGGATAGTAAGAAAACCGGTTCTGTAAAGAACCAAGATCAAAAAACAGAACAAGACAACCCAACTTTATATGGAAATGAATATCGCACTATTGCCGGGTGACGGCATAGGACCTGAGGTAATTGCACAGGCCGTAAAAGTGGTCAAAGCAGTAGGAAAGAAATTTGGACATACCATACATTTTGAAGAAGCGCCCGTAGGTGCGGCGGCAATCGACCTAACAGGAGATCCATATCCTGACAATACCCATGATGTCTGTTTGAGGGCAGATGCAGTGCTTTTTGGCGCCATCGGAGATCCTAAATATGACAATGACCCCAAAGCCAAGGTTAGACCTGAGCAGGGATTGTTGAGGATGCGGCAGAAGCTGGGTTTGTTTGCCAATGTCAGGCCGACTTTCACCTTTCCTTCATTGATCCATAAATCACCCTTGAAACTCGAAAGGGTAGAAGGCGTTGATTTTGTCTTCTTCAGGGAGTTAACAGGTGGGATTTATTTCGGCGAACCCAGAGGAAGGAATGAGCAGGGGACCAAGGCTTTTGATACCAATGTATATTCCAAAGAAGAGATCACCCGCTTGGCGAGGATGGGATTTGAGGCTGCACAGAAACGAAGAAAACTATTAACCTGCGTGGATAAAGCCAATGTGTTGGCTACTTCCAGGTTGTGGAGGGAGACTGTACAGGAATTGGCTCCGGAATATCCTGATGTGAAGGTGGAGTATGAATTTGTGGATGCCGTGGCCATGCGCTTGATCCAATGGCCCAAAGCTTACGATGTCTTGATCACAGAGAACCTTTTTGGGGATATTTTGACCGATGAGGCATCGGTGATTTCCGGTTCCATGGGATTGATGCCTTCGGCTTCTTTGGGTACGGATATTAAATTGTTTGAGCCCATTCACGGATCCTACCCACAGGCGGCAGGTAAAGACATTGCCAATCCATTGGCTACGGTATTGTCAGCGGCCATGATGTTTGATTATGCTTTCGGATTAAAGGAGGAAGCACAGGCCATCACCGATGTGGTGAATAAGTCTTTGGCAGAAGGAGTCGTGACAGAGGACATTGCTGAAGGCGGAAAAGCTTTTAAGACCTCTGAGGTGGGGGATTGGTTGGCGGAGAATTTGTAGAAGCGAGAAGCGAGAGACGAGAAGCGAGAAATTTCGGATTTTGGAAGGCGGATGTCGAAAAGAAGGTTTAGGAAGTTTTGAACCATTAAGGAGTTAAGGGATTTAAGGGGTTCATTAAGGTTTTTTGGATTGATGTTTTCCTTGTTGCGCTGGTTAGCTAGTGTCAAAGGCTTTTCCTTGTCATACTAAGTTTGGCAAATGTAAACTGTTGCATAATTGTCAGGATATTATTTGGTTTGTCAGGTAAGCAGGGCGCTGCTACCAGGCAAAAGCAGAAGGAGTAAGAACGTTAC
>NZ_JBHLWI010000035.1:0-46581 GCF_042432905.1 Fontibacter flavus
GGGGAAGGGCACAAAGCAGCTGGCGCTGGGGTGTTGATTCCTCAAAGCAATTGTTTATCAAAGAGCCCTGAAGGGGCGGGATGTAACAGCCCAGGGTGTCGGGAGGAACGACCAAAACCCTGGGTTGATTGAGGGTTGCCCGTTTCCAGAGCCTGCCTTTGCCGGTCAGGCAGGCCGGCGACGTTGTCTAAAACGGAGAATGGTCTGAATACGCCGGCGATATGGAACCGCGGATAGGATAGAAAAGATAACCACAAATTTCACGCCTGTCTGCTGCCAGGCAGGAATTACACAAATTAAGTAGATTTTAAACTGGTTAAGGATTTTGGTATTTTTTTGTCATCATAGCAGCAAGGGTAAGAAAATTAGGCGCGGAGCTTGCGAATTTTCGCGAATTCTTGTGCTACTTGAGAATAAGGGAGTCCAGCTTCTGGAGAGGGCTGGCCGTAAAGAAAATACTCAGTGGGTCCCCGAATCCCGATAATATCGGGACGGGGTAGGCCAGAGCCAGGTTGTAGGGAGGGAAAAAAAAACTTAGCTTGGTCCAAGTCTCCCTCTTGGGAGATAAATCTGAAGACTTGAACCAGAAGGGCTTCTGGAGAAGCAGGACAACTGGTTTCAATATAGGGGTCCAAGTCTCCCTCTTGGGAGATAGATCCGAAGATTTGAACCTGAAGGATTTGCAATTTCGTGATGCGATAAAGCGGATTTAGAATCCGCAAAGTTGAAAGTATATGAAAGAAGGAATTCAACTACCGTACAAATAGAGAACAAGATCCTGATACATGACCACAAGGCTTAAAGACTGTTTTCTGATTCCTTTCTTTCACCAAAATTCTGAAAAGGGGGATTTTGTATCCGCCCACAGCTTTCAGGAAATTCCATTCGAAGTGCAGCGGGTGTACTATCTCTATGATGTGAAGGCAGATAGGAAAAGTGGGCAACATGCTAATATCCAAAACCAACAGGTGATGGTAGCGGTCAAGGGGAGTTTTAAGGTCAGGTTGCATGATGGACAAGAAACCCAGACCTTCAACTTGGATCAGGCGAATGAGGGACTCTTGGTGCGGGAAGGAATCTGGAGGGAGGTTTTCGATTTTTCCAAAGATGCCATTTGCTTGGTCCTATGTTCAGAGAAGTTTGAGGAGGGGGATTATTTGAAGGATTGGGAGGTATTTATGGACTGGAAATTGAAAAACATATATCCAGCGTGATCCAAAACAGGTTTCTCCAAAATCTTTTGTATAAAAATGCTTTCAGCAGGGCAATTTTTACCCTTTATGGTCTTGTATGGAAAGAAATCAGGGTCTGCTTTCGTCAATTTTATACATTCCGGTTTCCAATCTCCAGTTTGTTCAGGACCTTGGGTATTTTTATTTCCAGTCTCAATAGACTGATGCTGGGAAGGAGCCTTAAATATTCTTTTGCATTCACAGGAGAGGATAGAATTATTGAATCCTTACTCAAGACTAAGATTACATATAACGGGTTTTATGTAGATGTAGGGGCCAATCATCCCAAATTTCTCTCGAATACATACAGCTTGTATAGAAAAGGGTGGAGGGGAATATGCATTGATGCCAATAAGGAATTAATAAAAAAATATGCATTCTTTAGGCCTAAAGACCATGCCGTCCACGCCTTGGTTTCAGATATTCCTGCGGCCAGAACATTTTATCAGGTTCAGAATGATGTTTTATCTACCACAGATTCCCGTTTTTTAAACGATTTTGAAAAAGAAGGATTAGAAATTAAGGAAGTGAAGATGCAAAGTGCCACCCTAACAGATATTTTGGATAGGTACGAAACACCCAATGACTTTGATTTATTGACTGTGGATGCAGAGGAACATGATTTGGAAATTTTGAAAGGATTGGATTGGAAGCGGTACCGCCCCAAATTGGTGGTAGTGGAAGATGAGACTTTTGATTTTCAGAATGGAGCAACAAATCCTTTGGTATTTTTTATGCGTCAAAACGGTTACAGTTTGAATGGATTTGTGTTGAAGAACTTGTACTTTTTGAATGGAGATTCATGTTAGCACTATCAGAATTTATTTTGTCAAAGGACTTGCAATACTCCATAAAACCGTATCAGTCTGATTTAAAAAAGGATTGGGATATGGTACTGGATAACAGTATCAATGGCACCTTTCTTCACCGCAGAGAATTTATAGAATACCACGGGGATAGGTTTGAGGATGCTTCTCTCGTGATTTATCATGAAGATATTCCTGTGGCTATTTTTCCTGCTGAGAAAGAGGGAAATTCTATATTTTCCCACAGGGGCTTGACTTATGCTGGATGGATTTTGATTGATGGCTTGAGTTTAAAGGATATACAGGAAGTTATTGAAAACACGCAAGCATTCTATCAACATCTGGGAATAGAGCGCTTGGAAGTCAGAATGGTGCCGGATTTTTTCGCAAAGGAATCGCAAAAAGATTTAAAGATAGCGCTTCAAAACGCCGGAGGGGAATCCGTTTTTACTGCTGTCCATCATTGTACCTCTCTTCCTTTTGGGGTAAAAGATAGGGGGAAAAAATGGGGAAGAAAAAAAGCAATAGCAAATGGGCTTGAAATAAGAGCATCTTCAGATCTGAAATCATTTTGGGAAGAGATATTAGTACCGAATCTTGAAAAACGTCATGGGGTAAAGCCAACCCATTCCCTTCAAGAGATTAAGTATTTGAAATCGATTTTTCCTGATCAAATCCTTTTTTATGCTGTTTTTTCTAGTGAAAAGATGCTTGGGGGCGCTGTAGTATTTTCAACTGATACAACGGCCCATTTACAGTATACGGCTGCTTTACCTTTAGGGAAAAAACAAAGATGTTTGGATTATCTGGTGAGTCATTTGATAGAAGAAGAATTTTCTGATAAGTCATTTTTCAATATGGGTGTTTCCCATGTTCCTGAAACAGGAAAGATCAATCAGGGATTGGTAAATTGGAAAGAAAGTTTCGGGGGGAATCCTGTAGCCGCAAATACCTTTCAGGTTATCATAGATAGGAATAATGTCAATGACCTTTAAGCATAGGCTTTTTTTAAGTATTCTTTTTGTGATTGTCAATGCCATCCTATTTTGGAAACTTGGGGTGTCGGTGGATGCGGATACAGAAAGGTTTCTGAGCTATGCAGAGGAAATCAAAGAAAGCGGTATTTTCTTTAAGCCCCATGATTTCTGGTATATTGCTTATCCCTTGTTTATCATTTTGATGACAAGTGTTCATGATTCCTTGGGTATGGTGGTGATCGGTCAGGTGGCTTTGTCTTATGTGGCTTTGATGAGTTTATATGGCAGTGGGAGGCGCTTATATGGAAATCCACAGGCCGGTTTGGTGTCAGGCCTGTTGTTTTTAGGATTCTTGATGATCTCCTTTTGGAATTTCTGGATTTACTGTGAGTCTTTGTTGATCAGTTTGAATTGCCTGTCGATTTTCTATTTGATCAAGTGGGTGAAAGGGGAAGGGAATCTTGGGAATTATATAGTAGGGACTTTGGTCATTATTGCAGCTTTCTTTACCAAGCCTACGGGGATAGCCTTACTAGCTGGAATTGGTTTGATGATCTTCTATTGGTATTGGAAGGAGTTTAGTGACAAGGCATTAAAATATGGTTTGCTGACAGTCTTTTTTATTGGATTTGTTTTATTGTTAAACCACATGCTTTCCACTTTTACCTTTGTGAGGGACTATCAAATAGGGGAGTTGATTTACAATGCGCATACCTTACCCAATCAACCCTACACAAAGTATTTAATGATATCCCTGCCCGAGGCACTTTATATACCACCCTCAGATTGGCAGCCATTGGTACAATTTATAGCCATTATTTTAGGCAATCCTTTGTATTCTTTGAAGTTGTTTGGTGCGAAGCTTTTTTACTATGTCTTTTATGTCAGGCCCTATTATTCCATTCTTCATAACCTTTTGGCTTTGGTGGTATTGATTCCTGTTTATGTTGGTTTTATTAAGGCTTTCATAAAAGATCAAATCCCTGGTTCGATCAAATTGTTAGTCTTGGGTTTTACAGGAGTCAGTGTTTTGAGTTCCACGCTTTTGACGGTAGATTGGAACAGTAGGTTTTTGGTAGCGGTTTTGCCAATTATTTTCTTGATTTCATCTGAAAGGTTAGGATTAAACCTTATAAAGTTTAAAAAATTAGTGTTGAACTTTTCCAAATAAAATAAGGAAATGCTCTTTAACTCCTTTGAATTTCTTATATTTTTTCCGGTAGTATTCCTGCTGTATTGGTGTGTGTTTCAGAAGCATTTGAAAGCACAGAATGCCTTTATTCTGGTAGCCAGTTATGTGTTTTATGGCTGGTGGGATTGGCGGTTTTTAGGATTGATTGCATTTAGTTCTTTGGTGGATTATTGGATAGGGTTAAAGCTTGGACAGGAAGAAGATGATTTCAAAAGGAAAGTCTATTTGGGCATAAGCCTGGGGGTCAATTTAGGACTTTTGGGATTCTTTAAGTATTTCAATTTCTTTATTGATTCCACGATTCAGGCTATCAATGCTTTAGGTTTTCAGGCCAATGAGTATTCCTTACAATTGATTCTTCCAGTGGGTATCAGTTTTTATACCTTTCAGACGATGAGTTATACCATCGATATTTACAGGAAACAAATGGTACCTACCAAAGATCCTGTGGCTTTCTTTGCCTATGTGAGCTTTTTCCCACAACTGGTAGCTGGACCGATTGAAAGGGCATCCAATTTATTGCCACAGTTTTTCAAACAGCGGGTATTTGATTATACCAAAGCCATGGATGGTATGCGTCAGATACTTTGGGGCTTTTTTATGAAACTGGTAATTGCGGATAATTGTGCGGTTTTTGTGGATCAGGCCTTTAAAAATCCGGAAAGCCAACCGGGCATCAATCTTTTGATAGGAGCCATTTTTTTCAGTTTTCAGATTTATGGGGATTTTGGAGGCTATTCGAATATTGCGATTGGAACAGGAAAACTGCTGGGCTTTGATTTGATGCGGAACTTTGCCTATCCATATTTCTCAAGGGATATTGCGGAGTTTTGGAGGAGGTGGCATATTTCCTTGTCCACTTGGTTTAGGGATTATGTGTATATCCCTTTAGGGGGATCCAAAGTTAGTAGGGGATTGGCGATCCGGAATATCTTTATCATCTTCCTGGTGTCAGGTTTTTGGCATGGGGCCAATTGGACATTTATCGTTTGGGGAGGCTTGAATGCTATCTATTTTCTGCCACTTTATTTGAGTAATAAAAACAGGATCAATACCGATTTGGTGGCTGAAAATTCCATGCTGCCAAGTATAAAAGAGTTTTCCCAAATCCTGACAACTTTCTTATTGACGACACTGACCTGGGTGTTTTTTAGGTCTCCAGATGTAGGTTTTGCATTGGTTTACTTGAAAGGTTTACCAATTGATTTATTTCAATTTCCCAAAATGAATGAAAGAGTTTTTTTAGTGCTTTTCTTAATTATATTGTTTGTTCTGTTGGAATGGAAAGGCAGGAAATATGAGTTTGCTATTCAAAAGATTGCCTTTTCAAAACATAGGTTATTAAGGTATGGCCTTTATTACTCTATAACTATGATGATATTTTTATTTGCTAGAAGAGGTCAAGAATTTATCTATTTCCAATTCTGATGATTAAAAAGTTTTTATTTAAAGTTCTTATTTTTTTTGGTTTTATATCAGTATCTATAACTGTTGTTTTTCTCTTAGAAAACGGAACTGCAGACCCTTTTTATCAAAGATTAATTACAGGACAGAAGAAATCCTTAATAATTGGAACATCTAAGGCGGCTCAGGGAATTGTGCCTTCTGTCCTAAATCAAAAACTGGGACTGGAAAAAGAAGATGAGATATTCAATTTTTCTTTCACAATTGTCCATTCTCCTTTTGGAAAAGTATATAATGAACGAATTTTTCAAAAATTAAAGCCTAATTCCAAAGATGGGATTTTTATTATAACAGTAGATCCTTGGAGTCTTTCTGCAGATTGCAAGGATATAGAAAATGAAAGTAACTATATTGAAAATAGACTGTTTTTAGGTAAAATCTCAAAGGTTAATTCAATATATATTCATTGGGAGTATATTCTTTCCCATTATATAAATTCATATTATGAAATTATCCTAAGATATTTCATGAATAACTCGATGAAAGTCCATCCTGATGGATGGTTGGAAGTTAATTTAAAACAAGGTGATATAGGATATGAAAATAGAGTTAAAAGTAGAGAGAAAGAATATATTGAAAGAGTCAAAAATCAATGCTTTTCAAAGGAGAGGTTTAAAAGTTTTGAAAATTTAATTGTTACACTTAAGGAACGTGGAAATGTATATTTAGTTAGGTTACCAGTGGATCCAAAATTAATAGGTTTTGATAAACAAGTATTACCAGATTTTGACACTAAAATATCTTCTATTGTAAAAAAGTATGGAATCCAATACTTGGATTACAGTGATAAAACAGATTTATTTAGTTACACGGATGGCGAACATATCCAAAAAAAATCAGCAAAGATTATTTCAGGGGAAATAGCCAATTTAATTCTAGATAATTCTTATTAAGAGAATTCCTTTATGGATATATCAGTAGTTATTCCAGTTTTCAATAGAGAAAAAGAAATTATAAAATGCCTGGAATCTATTCTTCAACAATCGATGCCAGTTTCTGAAATTCTTGTTATTGATGATGGGTCAACGGACAGGACGCTTCATGCCATAAATTCTTTTCAGGACAACCGAATTAAGCTTTTTCATTCTGGAGCAAATAGAGGACCTTCTTATGCAAGAAATATAGGTATAAATAGCGCTAATTCAGATTGGATAGCATTTTTAGATTCCGATGATGAATGGGGAAAAGATAGAGTCAGGAACCTTAATCAGTTTTTAAAAGAAAATGAAGTAGACTGTGTTTATAGTGGGGCAAATATTAATGACGGATCAAATTTTAGATATCGGAATTCTCGTGACTTACTTGAAAAAGAATCAATTTTTGATTTTGTCATTGCGCAAGATGCTTTTATCCCGACGCCATCTTTAGTTTTAAGAAGTTGGATTGCAAAGGCTGTTAAGTTTGATGAGAAATTGGATAGGCATGAAGATTTTGATTTCATAGTAAGAGCTAATGCCTATTCAAAATGGAAATATTTTGAATCTGATGATGTTATAATAAATTGGATGAATAGAGGGAATAAAAGAGTTGATTTTACAGGTTGTGTGAATTTCTATTTAAAAAATAAGAAATTAAGTACAGACAAGGCTGCAAGAATTGGATATTTAAAATCCATTTCTGAAATGTCAGTAAAAAACAATCCACAATTAAGTGTGCTTGAATTGTTTGAAAATGAGCTTATTTCGGAGTGTGTTAAGCTTAATAAAAGAGAGTTTTTACTTTTTAGATTTCCGCATATTTTTCATGCAATATGGAGATTGAAAAATAGAATTAAATTAATTAGAGAGTAAGTGTTGAACAAAGAAAATTTGACAATCATTGAACCCTCCAAAGGCTGGAAAGTCGTTGACTTTGATGAACTCTGGAGGTACAAAGACTTACTTTACTTCCTAACAGTAAGAGGAATTAAAGCGAGATATGCCCAATCCATCTTGGGAGTAGGCTGGGCCATCATTCAGCCTTTATTCACGACACTAGTTTTTACGGTTGTATTCGGTGGATTAGCCAAAGTTGATTCGGATGGCATGCCTTATATTTTGTTTTCTTACCTAGCCCTATGGCCATGGAATTATTTCTCAGGCACTTTATCAGAATCAGCCAATAGCCTCGTCGCCAATGCAGGGTTGATTACCAAAGTATATTTCCCCAGATTAATCTTACCTCTAGCGGCTATTTTCTCTAAGCTCTTAGACTTCATCATCTCCTTTGTCGTGCTGCTGATCCTACTGAGCTATTTCAAAGTAGTACCTGGCTTGGGTATCATCTTTCTACCCTTGCTGCTGATCCAACTCTTGATGACCTCCTTGGGCATAGGTATGATCCTTTCTGCCATGGCAGTGCAGTATAGAGATGTCAAATACGCACTTACCTTTATCATTCAACTACTCCTGTATGGAGCACCAGTAGTCTACAGCACCACCGCAGTACCAGCACAATATCAGTTCCTCTACTCCCTTAACCCCATGGTCGGAGTGATCGAAGGCATACGAGCCATGTTCCTCAACCGCCCCATGCCCTGGGACTGGATCTGGCCTGGATCAATAGTAGCCATAATCTTCTTTGTTTTCGGTTTGTTTTATTTTCGAAAAATGGAAAAAGTGTTTGCTGACGTTGCATAACCCCCCTTCATGGAGGCAGGGGGGTGCTGATGTCGCTTAACCCCTCCTGGCCTCCCCTAAAGGGGAGGAGTAAATTTACCTCCCCCAACCCCTTCCCGAAATAATCGGGACTGGCTCTAAAGGAGGGGAGATGCCCTAATAAAATTAGTGTCTCTTAATTTTGTCAAGCATTAATGTCAAGCAAATTCAATCATAACGCTTCACCTGAAATATTCCGAAGAGCGAAGGAGTTAAGAGAGCGTATGACAATCGCGGAGCAGGTATTATGGGAAAGATTGAGAGCGGGAAGATTAAATAGCTTAAATTTTAGAAGACAGCATCCAATATCAAAATATATTGTTGACTTCTATTGCCATCAATATAAATTAGTCATTGAACTTGATGGAGATGTTCACGAAGAAAAAGATCAGAAAAAAAGAGATTTAGGCAGAGAAGAAGAACTCAAAAATCTAGGTCTCCACATCATCCGATTTTCTAATGAATCAGTTTTACACGAAACAAATGAAGTCCTTTTCAAAATTCTTGATAAGATTTCAGAACTAAAAAAACTAACTACTAACCTTTAAATGAATTATAAACCATTATACACTGGGGGTAAGTCCCCCTTCAGGGGGATTTAGGGGGTATGTCCAACACCATCATAAAAGTCGAAAACCTCTCCAAACGCTACCGAATCGGTCTGCAAGAAAAGAAAGCAGATACCTTTGCCCAGCAGCTATGGACCAACCTCAAGGCTCCGATTGAGAACTTCAAGCGGATTAAAAGCCTTGGAAAATTCGAAGAGGAAAACGACTCCGTACACTGGGCACTCAAAGATGTCAGCTTCGAGGTCAAGCAGGGAGAAGTACTGGGGATCATCGGTAAGAATGGAGCTGGTAAATCCACCTTGCTCAAGATCCTATCTAAGATCACAGAACCCACTTCAGGTCGAATAGAAATGAATGGCAGGGTAGCAGCCCTCCTGGAAGTAGGTACTGGTTTTCATCCAGAACTTACTGGTCGAGAAAACATCTATATGAACGGGACAATCCTTGGAATGACCAAAAGGGAAATAGACCGAAAATTGGATGAAATTATTGAATTCTCTGGGGTAGAAAAATTTGTAGATACGCCAATTAAGTTTTATTCATCTGGTATGAAAGTGCGGTTAGGTTTTTCTGTCGCTGCCCATTTGGATCCTGAAATTTTAATTATTGATGAAGTGTTGGCAGTAGGAGATTTTGAGTTTCAAAAAAAGTGTTTAGGAAAAATGGAAGATGTAAGTCAAAAAGAGGGAAGAACAGTATTATTTGTGAGTCACAATATGGCTTCAGTAAAAAGGCTTTGTACTAAAGGAATTGTCTTAGATCATGGTAAATTTGGCTTCAGTAGCGATGCAGAGAATGCGGTTAATTTTTATCTGACCAATGCTTCAACTCAAAAAGATACTTCAATAGCTGATAGAGAGGATCGTATCGGAAACGGAGTTGTAAAAGTTATCGGTATTGATTTAATCGATAAGAACAACGAAATTCTTGAACAAGTTATTTCTGGTGATTGGTTGAAAATAAGGTTGAATTTGGATTCTAATCTTGGAGTTATTGACTACTCGAAATTGTTTGTAGGTGTAGCTTTTCGAGATCAGGATGAAACTAGGGTAATCTCTTTTTTTAGTGATGAAATGGGAACTGACTTTAAAAATATTGGGGATAAAAACCACATCGATTTAGTTATTCCTCAATTAAATATTAGAGGAGGAATATACAATATAGGATTTCAGCTGAGTTTGGGTTCTACTGGAATTGAGGATTTTATTGATGCCATTGAAAAAGCTAGAGATATTGATGTTTTGCCCGGTGATTTTTGGAAATCGGGTAAATTGAATAGAATTGGCAACTATGCTTTAATTAATGGTTATTACCTATTAAATAATGATGAATAAACCTTCTTTTTACCATAATAATAGAGGAATACACAATTGGGTAGTATATGAGGTTATGGATGAATTTATAACCAAGTATTCAAACAATTATAAAGACATTTTGTATGAATTAGGCTGTGGAACAAAACCTTATGAAGTTTACTTTAAACAATTTTGTGAAGCTTATATTGGCGTTGATTGGTTTGAAACATTACATTTAAAAGCAGAGATAATTGCAGATTTAAATAAATCTTTTCCAATTGAAGATAGTGCAGCTGATACTTTAGTGTCATTTTCAGTCATGGAACATTTGTGTGAACCTCAGATTTTTTTAAATGAGTCATATAGAATTTTAAAAAATGGAGGAGTTTTCATTTTGCAGGTTCCTTTTATGTGGCATGTTCATGAAGAACCTTTTGATTTTTATCGGTATACCAAATATGGCCTAAAATACATGTTTGAAAAAGCAGGTTATACAAATATAGAAATCGAAGCTTCAACCGGTTTTTTGGTAAACTGGGTTTTAAAATTAAATTACCAACTGATTAGAGTGCTTCAAGGCAATTCTGTAAAAAAGAAACTTCAAAGAACTATTTTAAGACCATTTATAAAAAATAATCAAAAGTTTGCTTTGTTTCTTGACAAAAGATGGCCAAAAACAGATAAAGAAACTCAAGGATATTGGGTTGTAGCTAAAAAATGAAAACCTGTTTAAATTTAGAAACCTGAATTGTCAAGTAATATTAGAGAAATGAAGTTAGGTTTATTTTTAATGACAAAAAAAGGTTTTCTGATCCTGGAAAATCTTTTAGACAAGAATTATCGAGATAAAATTTCCTTTGTATGCATAGGTAGGGATGTAGCTGTGCTGGATGATTATTCTTGCCAAATAGAATCATTATGTAAAAAATATTCAATTCATTTTTTCTTCAATAGAGAGTTGCTTGAAAATGAAATATCTTCTGATTACAATATTGCTATTTCTTGGCGTTGGATTTTAAAAGTTCACAATTTAATTGTTTTTCACGATTCACTTTTGCCAAAGTATAGAGGTTTTGCACCCCTTGTAAATATGTTAATTAATGGAGAAAATACTTTAGGAGCAACGGCACTTTTTGCTAATGAGGAATATGATAAAGGTGATATTATATTCCAAGAAAAAAAGGAAATCCAGTATCCTATAAAAATTTCTGATGCGATTGATTTAATTTGTGAGCTTTACCTAAATCTTTCAATAATGGTTATTGAGGCAATTCAAAATAATAACTTGGTTGGATATAAACAGATTGAGGAAGAAGCCACTTATTCATTATGGTTAGATGAAGATGATTATTTTATCGACTGGAACTGGCCTGCTGAAAAAATAAAAAGAAAAATTGATGCATGCGGTTTTCCCTTTCTTGGAGCAAAAACCTATGTAGGCAATCAAGTGGTCATTATTCAGGAGGCTTCAGTTGTTAATGATGTCAACATAGAACACAGAACTGTTGGCAAAACAATTTTTTTAGAGGATAATTATCCTATTATAGTTTGTGGGTTAGGGTTACTCAAAATAACTCAAGCCAAGTATGAAGACAATAACCAGTCATTTTTTCCAATAAAAAAATTCAGAATAAAATTTGGTAAATGATACCATTTAATAAACCTTTTTTAACAGGAAAAGAAACGCTTTACATAGAGCAAGCTGTTCATTCAGGAAAAATTTCTGGTAATGGTGGTTTTACTCAAAAATGTCAATCTTTTTTTGAAGAGAAGTATGGGTTCAAAAAAGCCCTGCTGACAACTTCCTGTACAGATGCACTTGAAATGTGTGCATTGTTGATTGACTGTAGCTATAATGATGAGATTATTGTGCCATCATACACTTTTGTATCTTCTGCATTAGCCTTTGCTCGTCAAGGTGCTCAAATTGTATTTGCCGATTCGGAAGAGTTTCATCCAAATGTTGATGTTAAAAAAATTGAAGCATTAATAACTAATAGAACGAAGGCAATAGTGGTAGTGCATTATGCTGGGGTGGCAGTTGATATGGATGAGATAATGCAATTAGCTCAAAAATTTAATTTGATAGTAATTGAAGATGCTGCGCAAGCTATTGATTCTTACTATAAAGGCAAAGCACTTGGTAGTATCGGACATTTAGCCGCATTTTCATTTCATGAAACCAAAAATATCATAGCGGGAGAAGGTGGATTGTTAGCTATCAATGATGATAAATATATTTCCCGTTCTGAAATAATATGGGAAAAAGGAACAAATCGTGCCGCACATTTTAGAGGTGAAATTGATAAATATAGTTGGGTAGATACCGGTTCATCTTTTTTACCATCAGAAATTACAGCTGCTTTTTTATGGGCACAACTGGAAAACTTAGAGACTATTCAAAATAAAAGAAAAGCAATTTGGGATTATTATTTTAATGGACTAAAATCTTTGCATGAATCAGGTAAATTAAAATTACCTCAAGTACCTGATTATGCATCAAATAATGCACATATGTTTTATTTGATATGCGACTCGTTAGCTACTCGCTCTTCATTGATTGAATATTTGAAAGAGACCAATATTCATGCTGTTTTTCATTATTTAAGTTTAAATAAAAGTGAGTTTTTTTTGAAAAACAATAAAGAAGAATCCTTACCTAACGCCGATCATTTTACAGATACTTTAGTACGATTACCACTTTATTTTGGATTGGGTATTACTGAACAAAAGAAAATAATTAAAACTATACTGGATTTTTATGCCTAATGAATTACGAATCATTCATGTTTGTGAGGATGAGAAGTTTATCAATTCAGCTATAGAACAATTTGAATATTGTTTTCCAGGAATTAATTCTTTTTATGTCCTGCCAATCTCAAAAGATGGAAAATTTATACATGTAAAATCTAAAAGTTTTGTAGTCAAAATTTCTAATGAAGAGCTTTTGACAATTAGTTTAAATCTAAAAACTAAATATATTGTTATTTTACACAGTTTAACACCTCGGTTCTTTGATTTTGTATTGCATCTTCCAAAATCAATAATTGTGATATGGTTTTGTTTCGGTTTTGAAGTTTATTCAGATCAAAACTATTTTAAAAGTAAGAATTTATTAGATCGTATCACTTTTCAAAAATTTCCAGGTAAAGATCCTTCTATAAAACAAAAGTTAAAAGAACAAATTCGACCGTTTTATCGCTTGATTAAGCCTAGTTTGCCATTTTCATATAAAGAAATTAAGCACAAAGTATTTAAAAGAGTTAATTTCTTTTGTTGTCCATTTTTAGAAGAATATCAATCAATTTGTAAATTAATAGGAATAACAAAGCCTTTTTTTAATTTTTGGTATTATCCAATTGAGCTAATTGCAGATATTGATAGGTCAATAAAATTCCCAAAAACTAATTTGATGGTTGGAAATTCAGGTTTTAAATCTTTAAATCATTTAGACGTTTTTTATAAAATCAATAACTATCCTTTAGCAAATATGGATATTATTGTTCCTTTAAATTATGGAGAACCTAAATATATCCAAGAAGTTCTTTTGGTCGGAGAAAATGATTTTTCAGACAAATTTAAACCACTATTGGATTTTATGACTTTGAAAGACTACAATAAGATTTTAGAATCAGTTGGAGTGGCTATTTTAAATAATAGACGTCAACAAGCGGTTGGAAATTCAATTGCTTTATTATGGTTTGGAGCCAAATTGTTTTTAAGCAATAAAAACCCTTTTTATAGCTATCTCAAACGTATTGGGATTTATGTGTTTTGTTACGAAACAGAATTGACTGCAAAAAATTGTACAGAGTTTTTATCATTGGATGAGATCGAGCATAATAGAAAAACATTATTTAAAGAACTGAATAAAGTACATCTCTCGAATTTGTTAAAGGAACAGATTTTAAAATTAAATGCATAATCCTCTTGTTTCCATTCTTATACCTAACTACAACAAAGCCTTATACCTAAGGGAAACTTTGGATTCAGTACTTGCCCAAACTTATACCAATTGGGAATGCATTATAGTAGATGATCACAGTACTGATAATTCTTGGGAGATTCTTGAGAAGTATGCTCAAAAAGATTCTAGATTTAAAATTTTTAAGAGACCCGAAAATAGAAAAAAAGGAGGGAATGCAGCAAGGAATTATGCTTTTGAAAAGTCTGAAGGGGAATTTATCAATTGGTTGGATTCTGATGATTTATTATTAAAAAATACAATTGAGGAAAAATTAAATTTATTAATAAGTAATTTAATTTTAGATTTTGTTATTGGTAATATAAGGAAATTAAATTCTAGTTCAAAAAACCTAGAAATTGTTCCAAAAATTAGACTAGATGACAAAAATATTGATCCTGTATTTGGTACAATCAATGGTACTTTTTGGGTTCAAACAAGTTTACCCTTATTCAAAAGATCATTTTTAGAAAAATTTAATTTTTTGTTCAATGAAGAAATTTTAATTGGTCAAGAATCTGAATTTTTTACAAGAGTATTTCTTAAAAAACCATTTTTTGAGCATATTCCAAATGCTTTACACTTATGGAGGATAACTGAATCTTCCAAAACAGGGATTGTACGAAAATCCTCTTTTAGGAGAAAATATCTACTAAATTATTTGGCATTGAAAATGATTTATATAAATATAAAAAAAACAAGAGGGATTAATAAACATGAAAGGCTATTCTTCAGAAATGCTTTTAATGATAAACTCCTATTTTTACCTATTTGGTCAAAGAATTTTTGGGATTTATTTTTTTTTGGAACAAAGCATAATCTATTTAAAGGGAGATTTCAAGGAGCAAAAATCCTTGGTATTAAGGTTCTAAAATCTGTCAAGTTAATTTGATACCTAAGATTATCCATTATTGTTGGTTTGGTCCCAGTCAGCTTTCTGACTTAGAGAAGGCTTGTATGGAAAGTTGGATGAATGTTTTGCCTGATTACACCATCAAACGCTGGGATGAGCATTTATTTGATGTCAACAGCTTTGAATTTACGAGAGAAGCTTACAGGCTTGGTAAATATGCATTTGTTTCTGATGTCTGCCGTCTTCATGCCCTTTATGAAGAAGGCGGGATTTACTTGGATACGGATATGATGGTTATAAAAGAGTTCTCCCCTTTGTTAGATGATCCATTTTTTATTGGTGAAGAAAAAGAAGGGCTTATAAGCGCTGGAATAATAGGATGTGAACTGGGAAATCACATAGTCAAAAATTTGCTTGAAGGTTACATGGAGTTATTCTTTGATTTCAAAAATCCTTTAGATATCCCAAGATATCTTACATCTATCTTAAAAAGAAATGAAATAAAGATTTATCCAAAGGATTATTTTTATTCTCTTCCATTTAAGAATCGTGGAGAGAACTTCAAACGGTATACTAATTCAAATTCATTTGCAGTTCATCTCTGGAATTATAGTTGGAAAGATGAATGGGCACATCTCCATGAAAAGGAATTTAAGATCGCTTTGAAAAAGTATTTCCAAAGGGTATTTACTTCTCCCAAAACAGTGTGGAAAGATTCCTTTCTGGTGGATTTTCTGAAATATTTTCTAGCCTCCAAGTTTGGTCTTATTTATCGCATATATAAAAACCAATCCTGAAATGATGCGTTTGGCAGATAACCTATCAACCTATTCTCAGTATTTTTCAAATCTTGAGGGAAGATTGATTGTGCTTTCCACCTATTTTTCTTCCAAACAGGATCCGGTCAGGGGAGGATATCAGGATTCGGACAACTTTGAGTATATCAAAAACTGGTACAATTCTATTCAAAAGCATGACCTCAAAGCAGTGGTTTTTTACGACAGGCTTTCCGAGGGTTTTATTCAAACATACCAAACCGAAAAAATCAGATTTGTCCGATGTCAGTTGGGGGGGATGTCACTGAATGATGAAAGGTTTTTTATTTTTCGAGAATTTATATCTAAACTTCCAGATAATTGTTTTGTTTTGACTACGGATATCAATGATGTGGTGATCAATAAAAATCCATTGCCGCTGATGCAAGCAAAGCAAGAAAAGCTTTTTGTGGGAAGGGGTAACAGAAAGGTATGGAAAAACGGCATTTGGACTTTGACTGCGCTTTGGCAATTCCATCAAAATTTTAACAAGGTGATTCCTGTCAGTTTTCTGGACTATCCTGTTTTTAACCCTGGGACTATTGGTGGAAAAAAAGAAAATTTGCTGGAACTTTTTACAAGAATGACCCAAGTGTTTGAGGTCTTGGGAGATGCCCAAAATTATGATATGCCAGTTTTCAATTATGTTTTGAGAGAGAATTATTACTCGACTTCAGGTTTTTGGGATGGAAAAGTCCCGTTTAGCTGGTTTTGGAACTATTGTTATTATGGATATAGACTTCAGCGAAAATTGGAGTCCGAGTATCGCAAGGAAAAGTACGATTTGGCTTCCCATCAGGAGTCAGTGGTCGAAAATGAAAAAATATATGCGGGTTTTCCCTTTGTCAGCATGTTTACCTGGTTTGAAAATCCTTCGGAGGCTTGTTTGATTCATAAGTAAGATTAAAAAAATCAAGAAAATATTTTTTACTCAACTTATATTTAAATTTTCTATACTGGAAATAAGACAGTCTCAGATAATTGAATATAAATTATATACTATTTTAGTTTTCAACCTATTTAATGGGATTTATGAAAATTGCATTTTTGCTCGAATCTTTCCCCAATATTTCAGAAACATGGTTGATAAATCAGATTCTTGATTTAAAAAGAAGAGGGTTTCAAGTTTCTATATACTCACTTTATAGATCAAAAAGTGAACTTATTCATGAAGATGTAGTAAGATCTGGGCTATTAGATAAAACGTGGTATTTCTTTATACCAAAAGAAAGTAACAAATTAAAAGTACTCAGGGAATTATTGGTATTTATATTTAAAAATTCAGGGAATTTCACATTCAGAAAACTTAATTTTGGAATAAAAGCTTTAGCTTCTAGAAAGATAGAAAAGTTATTTTTCTTGAATTATTTGTTTCAAAAAGAATTAGATGAATCTGAAATTGTGCATGCGCATTATGGAGATCAGGGAATTATTGCTTGTAAAATGTCAAAAGCTGGATTTTTAAAAAAGTCTAAGATTGTAATTTCTTTTCATGGACATGATATATTTCCATATCGACTTGAGTATTTCAAAATAAATTACAAAATATTTAATGAATTTTCTAATCATTTAATTGTAAACTCTAAATATAGTTTTTCGTTATTAAAAGCTATAGATGATTTTAAAAATGTTTCCATTCTTCCTGTAGGCTTAAATACTTCCAAATTTAAACCGGTGGCAACATTTGATTCGAAGGTTGTTAGGTTGGTTTTTGTCGGAAGGCTAATTTATTTAAAAGGAGCAGATTTTGCTCTTGATATTATGAATAAATTAAGGGCCGAGGTGGAAGGAATTAAATTGGTTATAATTGGGGATGGTGAATTAAAAGAGACGATTATACAAAAAATCAAAAACCTGAAATTAGAAAATTATGTAGAATTATTAGGTTCATTAACTCAACAAGAAGTTATAGCCCAATTAACGAGATCAGATATTTTTTTATATCCTGCAAGAAATGACCCATTTTTTAAGGGTAGTGAAACTCAAGGACTGGTAATTCAAGAGGCACAATCAATGGGATTACCTGTTGTTTGTTCAGATGTAGGCGGAATAAAATATGGTTTAAAGGATGGTATTACAGGATTTCTTGTAAATGAATATGATTTGGATGGATTTGTTGAAAAATTAAAATTTTTAGTGAAAAATCCTTTGATTCGAAGAGAAATGGGGGATTTAGGAAGGAAATATATAGTTGAAAATTTTGATTCAAAGGTATTAGGTGAAAAGTTAATTGGAATATATAAAAATGTATTAAATGACAATTGAAAAAAAGGAACCATATTTTTCGGTTATTATTCCGGTTTATCAAGATACTGAAAGACTTCTTCAGTGTCTTGATCGTTTCAATGGTTACTTATCAATGAATTTTAATTTTGAAGTTATTGTGGTCAATAATGATCCTGAAATAAGTGATTTAAAAATAAATCCAAATCAATTCACATTTGATCTTCTTTTTACAAATGAAGTAACTCATGGCTCTTATGCAGCAAGAAATAAGGGACTTAAAATGGCACGAGGAACTGTGGTGGGATTTACAGACTCTGATTGTTTGCCTGGTAAAGATTGGTTACATAATGCATATGCTCACTTTTCAATTGATAAAACAAAGAGCATAGGAATATTAACTGGTCCTGTTGCATTATTTTTTAAAGACCCGTTAAAATTATCACCAGCTGAGCTGTATGAAAAGTTTACAGCATTTAAGACACAACAGTACGCCCAAGAAGGTTTTGCTATTACTGCTAATTGGTTTTCTTATAAGTCTGTTATCCAAGAGTTTGGAGGATTTAATTCGATTATAAAATCAAATGGGGATTCAGAACTTTCTGGGAAAATCAGTCAAAAATATAAGCTTATTTTTTCAGAAAATTTGATTGTACATCATCCTGCCAGATATTTTACAAGTGATATGGTTTACAAATATCAAAGAATAATAGGTGGGACATATATCAGGAGATTTAAAGGGAGAAATTTTTATTTTTTTTTACATGTTGCTCAGTTTTCATTTAGAAGATATAGGTTCTTTATTAAAAAGCTTTTCACAATTCCTTTATCACAATCTTTAGATATTTTAAAAGTCTGTAATGCAGTTAATCTAGGTGTTTTTAGAGAGTATTTTTCGTTAATACAATCAGAAAAAACAAAAAGATAGAATAGACTTAAGTAGGTTCAATATACAGTGAGAATTTTATATTTATTAAATAATATTGAAAGTGTAGGAGGTATTTCTACAATTACTATTAAAAAGATTGAGTGGTTTATTAAAGTTAAGGGTTATTCTATTGTTGTTTTTGTTAAAAGTCACCACTCTGATTATGAAGAAAAGTTTAATGGAAAACTGAAGATATATAATTTTGGATCGGTCTATGATGGTCTTAGTGGTTTCAAAAAAATATGGTATGTTTTAAAATTCAAACGTTTTGTAAAAGGTCTAATAAAGAAACATAATATTCAAATATGTGTAAGCACCCTTACTAGTTTAGATTTTTTTACACTGGTTTCAATATATAGAAAAGTTCCTAAAGTGTTGGAAATCCATTCAACCTCAAAAATTATCATTCAAAAGTCATATTATATAAAAAAACATTTTTACAAATTATATGACAAGGTGGTTCTTTTAAATAATCTTGAAAAAAGTAATTATGGATTAAAAAATGTGACAATTATCCCTAATTTCATAGACCCTGGAAATAATTATAATAAGAAAGAAAAAAAGAAAATTATCATTTCCGGAGGGAGAAATGATGTTTTAAAACAATGGAATCATCAAATAAAAGCTTGGAATTTAATTTATAATAAAACGTCTGATTGGGAATATCATTTATATATTGATGCAAATGAAGAGGATCTAAATTTTTTCAAATCGGTAGTTGAAAAAAACTGTAATTCAATCAAAATTAATCAAGCGATTCCTGATTTTAGAGACAAGATAATGGAAGCATCAATTTTAGTTTTATCATCAAAATTAGAATGTTTTCCATTAAATATATTAGAGGCATTTGCAGAAAAAACAGCTGTAATAAGTTATAAAACATATTCTGGTCCCTTAACATTGATCGAGCATTTAAAGACAGGTGTTTTAGTTGATCAAGATGATGTGAAAAAACTTTCTGAAGCTATTGAATTTCTAATTAATAATGAGGAAATGAGGAATGAGATTTCTGAAAATGCCAAGGAATTCTCTACAAATTTTGCCCCTGATAAAATTATGAACAATTGGTTAAGCCTGTTTGAATCTTTAATACATGAAAATTCTTAGGGTAGTATCAGAGCTTGATTTTGGAGGTGTTGAACAGGTTTTAGCGAATTCTCTGCCGCGATTGGTGAAAATGAAAGGACTTAAAGTATCTGTTGTAGTTCTTGGAAAAGGGGGAAGGATTTCGCGGTCTATGGAAGCTCAGGGAATTCAAATTGAAATATTAAATCATAATCCTAGGATACCAAATTTAAAATCAATTTATAGACTCATAAAAATTATTAGAAGATTAAAGCCGGATGTTTTGCATTGTCAAGGTGGAGAAGCAAATTTTCATGGACTAATCGCAGCAAGATTGGCGGATGTTCCTGTTCGGATTGGAGAGGAAATAGGTTTTCCGAATCATCATTCTTATTGGAAGTATATTTTCAAACTGGTTTATAAAAACGCGACGAAAGTGATTTCTATTTCTCAGGCGGTAAAAGAAAGGATAGTGGAATTAGGGGAAGTGGAGGCAGAGAAGGTGGAGGTGGTGTATAATCCTGTTGAAATAAAGGGGAAGTCAATAGATTTCTCGCTCCGTGCCTCCACTCCCCGCCACGGCGGGCAGGAAAATGACAAAGGGAAGGCTATTCTTTTTAGTGAGCCTGATTTGCATGGAAACCAGATTGAAGGAGAAAAGCCATTTGTGTTTGTAACGACATGTAGGTTGGTGCCGGTGAAGAATTTGGATAGGTTGATTAATGCTTTGGCAAGGTTATGCAATGAATTTTCTGAAAAATCTATAGAATTATGGATTGTGGGAGATGGGCCATTAAGGGAGACACTTGAAAATCAGAGTAAGGAATTAGGGGTTTCAGATAAAGTGAAGTTTTGGGGATTTCAGGAGAATGTTTTTCTTTTTTTAAAAAAAGCAGATGTTTTTGTGTTGCCATCTTTGAGTGAAGGATCTTCAGTTTCTTTGGTTGAAGCAATGTTGTCTGGATTGCCTTCAATAGTAACCAAAGTGGGAGGAGCTATTGAAATATTGGGCTCGAGTAAGTCAGGTGTATATATTGACCCATTGAATATTGAGTCAATAGTTAGTGCTATGGTGGATTTAATTAGTTTACCTTTGCAAGAAAGAGATGGTATGGGCAAAAGTGCAATAACCGAAGCAAGAAGGTTTCTTCCAGAAAATTATGAAAAATTACTTATAAATATTTATAATGGATGAAAATCCGAGTACTTCATTGCATTGAAACAATTGCTTCTGGTGGAGTAGAACAAGTAAGGTTAACTCTTATTAAAGGGTTGGATAAGGGGAAGTTTGAACATAAAATTGTTTGTACTTGGGCTGGGGGATATGTGGCTGATTCTTTAGAGAAAGAAGGAGTTGAATTAATTCCGATAGGAGTTTTTAAATCAATTCTTGATATAAGAAAATATGGGGAAGTTTTAAGAATTATCAAGGAGTTTAAGCCCCATATAATTCACGGAGCTATTTTTGAAGGAATGGCAATGGCTGCCATAAGTGGTAATCTTGGTAAAGTCCCTGTTATTATTTTGGAAGAAACATCTGATCCTGTTTATCGTAGCCAAAAAGCGATTTGGCTTCAAAGGTTCTTAGTGAAACTTTCAGATAAAATTATTGGTATTTCTCCAAATGTTTGCAATTTCTTAATCAAGAAAGCCAAAATTCACCCAAATAAAGTTCACCTTATAAATAATGGAGTTTCAATTCCAAGTGTTGATTTTGACCAAAATCAGATTGAAGCGTTAAAATCGAAATTGAAAATAAGTTCAGGCGATTTTATTATTGGAGCAGTAGGAAGGGTGTTAGATGTTGTGAAAAGATTCTCTGATATTTTGAAAGCTCTTCAAAAAATTGATAACCCTAAAGTAAAATTTCTTTTGGTTGGAGATGGCCAAGACTTAAATCAACTTAAAAATCTTGCCATTGATTTGGGAGTTGAAAAACAATTTTTGACTGTTGGTTATCAGTCTAAAACAACATACTATTACTTAATAATGGATGTGTTTTGTGTACCTTCAGCAAATGAGGGATTTGGGCTTGTAGCAGTAGAGGCAATGTTTTTTAGATTACCGGTAATTGGTACAAAGGTCGGTGGTTTACAGGATATTGTAGTAGATAATCAGACAGGATTTTTAATTCCTCCAAATTCTCCCCAAGAAATTGCCGAAAAAATTCAATATCTAATCGATTTTCCTGAAACAAGTAAAAGCATGGGAGAAAATGGTTATGAGCGTGCGATGGAACATTATACTGCTGATCGATATTGCAGGAAAGTTGAGGATTTGTATCTTGAATTGTTAAAGAAAAAAGGAATTATAGAGTAAAATGGAATTTATAGTTGTGAAGATTCTTAAGTTTAAACCTAATTCCAAATCCTTTTGACTTTTTCCTTTTTACTTTTGCCTTATTTAATATGATAGATGTAATTATTATAGTGGCACTTTTAATTGCTTTGGTCAACTCGAACTCGATTATGGCTAAGAAATTTAGCTTGCCCTATAAGTATGAATTGCATTTACATTATTTGCTGTTTTATCATCTGTTTTTTAGCCTATTCTTCACTTGGTATATTTTGAATTTTGGAGGAGATTCCAAGGGGTACTGGGGAATGGTAATGGAGCAAGTCTTAATTAAGGGTGAAATTACTTGGTTTAGTTATTTTGGCACAAGTACAACTTTTATTCTTTGGCTGTGCTATATGCCGAGTAAAATTTTAGGGTTAAGTTACCTTACTGGAAACATTTTATTTGGCTTTCTAGGATTTATTGGAATTAGGTATTTATTTGTTTTAGTTGCTACAAAATTTCCCGTCAATCATTATGTACTTAATTTGCCATTATTTCCTTTGATTTTTTATATACCTAATTTGCATTTTTGGTCATCAGGTGTTGGTAAAGATTCAATTTCTTTTTGGGCAATAGCTTGGTTTTTATTTGCAATTCAGGAATATAAATCGAGATGGTGGCAAGCTGGAATTGCTTTATTTTTTGCATATTATACTAGGCCTCATATTGGTCAGGCACTGATAGGTGCTATTGCCATAGCTTTGGTTTTAGGATCTGAAATCAAAATCAGTTATAAAATATTTTTAGGCGCTTTGGCTTTGATCGGTACTTCCTACTTGAGTTCTACAACTCTTGATTTTTTGGAAATCAGTGATTTTTCTTTAGATGAAATGACTGGAAAGGCTGAAAAAACAGCATTTCTTTTGAAATCTGGAAATGTTAAGTCTGGGGTTGATATTTCTTCTTATCCTTGGCCACTAAGAATTTTTACATATATGTTTAGACCTCTATTCCTAGATGCTCATAATGTAATGGCATTACTTAGTTCCTTTGAAAATGCATTGTATTTGTATTTAAGTTTTTTTATTTACAGAAATTGGACACCTGAAGCATTACGGGACATGCCGGTATTTTTAAAAACAGGGATTATCATGTTTATTCCGATTACTTTGGCCTTTGCTAACAGCTTAGGTAATTTGGGGGTTATTATGCGTATGAAAAACATGACCATGATTTATTTCCTGCTCTTTTGCTTCTTCTTGATTGCCTACAATAAAAAATTGAGGTATCAGAAGTTGCAGGAGAAGTTGAAGTACTACAAACAAAGGGAGGAGGTTATTTCCAAAAAGCGTGAAATGGAATTGAAGAAGGGATAGGGGGCTTTGGAAATGTAGAATGATAAGTGGGACTAATATTAAGAGCCAAGGCAAAAGTAAAAAGGCAAAAGTTTGGGCAATGAAGAGTGAGGAATTATGAATGAGGGATTTTTGTAAGGTATATTATTCGATGTTGTCTAGTTGTCAGGTTGTCGAGTTGGTTTAGGATACCAAGGTTATTGAATTGAATTAAATTGTAAGTGGGTTATAGTTTGAAGAAGAAAATACTTTTTTTACCAAAATATCCCCGGATGGGGGCGTCGAGCAGGGTGAGGACTTATCAGTTTTTGCCCTTATGGGAAGCAGGGGGATACCAGGTAAAGGTATCCTCTTTTTTTAATGAGGTTTACCTGAAATCCCTCTATGCCCATATCAGACCAGGTGTGGGAAATGTGATTGGATGTTACCTGAGGAGATTGGGGATTTTACTATCAATCTGGAAATATGATGTGCTGATTATTGAAAAGGAATTGTTTCCTTATCTGCCTGCCTATGCGGAGTTTTTATTGAAGCTTTTTGGGAAGAAGTATATCGTGGATTATGATGATGCGGTGTTTCATAATTATGACCAGAGCAAGAATAAGCTGGTGAGGTCTTGGATGGGAGATAAAATTGATCTGGTAATGGGATATGCCACCATGGTCTGGGCGGGGAATGGGTATTTGAGGGAACGTGCGATTCAAGCGGGAGCGAAAAGGGTTGTGGAGATGGCTACGGTTATTGACGCGCATAAGTATATGAATGTAGAATTAGGGAGGACCCAGCGTGAAGAAAATGTCCGGGGGACTCCCGATAGCTATCGGGATAGCAGGGGCCAGGTTGCAGGGCGGGATATTCCAGAAAGTGAAAACAATCAAGATAAAAAAGTTTGGGTGGGGTGGATAGGGAGTCCGAGTACGATGAAGTATTTGAGGGGATTATTGCCTGTGTTGGAGCGGTTAGGGGAGGAAGTGGAGTTTGGACTTTTAATTGTGAATGGAGAATTGAGAATTAAGAATGAGGAACTGGGTTCCAAGGTTGACATAAAGCATATCGTCTGGACGGAGGAGGGAGAAGTGGAGGCGATCAGGAAGATGGATATTGGAATTATGCCTCTTCCGGATGATCAATGGGAGCGGGGGAAATGTGCTTACAAATTGATCCAATATATGGCATGTGGCCTGCCTGTGGTGGCTTCACCTGTGGGGATGAATCAGGAAGTGGTGAGGCATGGGGAGAATGGGTTTCTGGCGGGTACTGAGGAGGAGTGGATTCAGGCATTGAAAACCTTGATCCTGGATGCATCGCTGAGGAAAAGGATGGGAGAGAAGGGATTGGAATTGGTGAAGGAGCGGTTTACGGTGGAGGGGAATTTTGGGGTGATGAGGAGGGAAGTGGAGAGTTTGTTGGAAGTGGGAAGTCGAAAGGCGGATTTCGAAAGTTTGAACCATTAAGAAGTTGAGCGATTTAAGGGGTTCATTAAGAGGGGGATTAAGAGCCAAGTCAAAAGGCAAAAGGAAAAAGGGGGAGGGGGTAATGAAGAATGAGGAATTAAAAATGAAGAATGAGTTATTGTTGTTGTCATGGTTGTCGAGTTGTCAGGTTGGAGCTTTAAGGGTTGGGGAGATTGTTGCTTTTTAGATAGGGGGTTTTTTAAACCACGAAGGTCAATGAGGACACAAAGAAAAGGGTAAAATATCTCAAAGGGGTGGTTATTGAAAAGGGCTTCTCCTTGTCACCTCGACGGTAGGAGAGGTCTTTAATGTGGAATTGGGAATGATAAATGGGAACATAAGAGCCAAGAGGACCGAACGTTAAGAAATCAGCCCTTTGGCTGATTTTAGTGAGGGGCCAGGATGCAGGGTGGGTAAAAAGGCAAAAGTTTGAACTTTTCTAAAGTTCCGGATGACGGTTTTGATATGAGAAAGATTTCTGAGCAAAGTGAATAGGCCTGAAGGGCCGGGATATTAGAGGGATGGTTGGAGGCCATCCCGGATACGCCGGCGATACGGAACCGCGGATAGGATAGAAATGATAACCACTCCTGCCTGCTGCAGGCAGGAATTACACTAATTACACAAATTTTTAAATTCTATATTTTGGCTGATTGAGGATTTTGATGTGATTTTCAGATCAATGCAACAAAAGAAAATGAATTAGGCGCGAGGCTTTGGATTGACGCGAATTCTTGTTCCGAATGAGATTACAATAGTCCAGCTTCTGGAGAAGCAGGATAACAAGCGACAAGGAGGACTTCCTGGCTCTAATTACCCTTAAATTAATTGATGCTGATTGCTTTTTTGGTTTCATTTTGACAACTGAAGGTTGTGCTGCTGGTACAACGGATATTGCTATTGTAACGGATAGCCCCTCTACTTTTAGGAGAGGGGTTGGGGTGAGGTAAGGAAGAGGAAGGATCTTTAATTCAACAAAGTCCAGCTTCTGGAGAAGCAGGACAACTGGTTACAATAGAGGGGTCCAAGTCTCTCTCATGGGAAATAAACCTGAAGAACCTTGAATCAAGATATTCCGGACAATACTGACTCCTCCTAAAAAAAAATCCCGCGAAACCATCGCGGGATTTTTTTATTTAACTATTCCTCATCGGGGTCATGGGGAAGGGTAATCTGACTGATGGCGGTGATGACGGCTCCGGCTGTCATGAGGTAGCCCGCTCCTGTGATCAGGAAGGTAGGTAAGACCACCGGGGCAGTCATGATGGCTGCACCGACTCCTGTTACCACCAGGCCGATGTTTCTGAGTTTTTTGAAAAAGGGAGGGGTTGGGCCCGTCACCCTTTTCTTGATTTCATCGATTGTATTCATAGTTTTCGAATTGTTTTAACTGATTTTTTTAATGAGGTTTGATACCTCTTTTTTGATCTGTCCCTGCTCGGCTTTCAGCCAAATGCAGAGTTCTCTCAGGTTCATCTGGTCTTTTTTCAAGTCCCTGATGTCCTGCACCAATAGCTTTAAGAAATAGGCTATTACCGATAGGAGAACAGAAGAAAGCCCTCCCAAGATCAGACCGATAAAACCTTCTGTGATGACCATGGCTTTATGTTGTGTCTTTTGATTGGTTTTTCCTCTATTTCCAGCACTATTTCCTCTCCCTGTTCCAGCCAATTTTCGATACTGTCCAAGAGTTTGAGAAAGGCCAGTTTGGAGAATCTGCCTGTTTCCCTAAAGGTACTGACAGGGGAGATGCACATATTCCTGTAGCCATGACCTTGGAAAAGCGGGAAGATTCTTCCTTTGATGGCCCTGCCCTCACAATGAAGTACAGGATACCAGCCTTTTGCCTCACTGTAAGTCAGTTGGAGGCTATAGGTTCCTTCCGGCAGACAGGGACAGTTGGCGATCTTAGCGGCAGGAGGTTCCAGGGTTCTGCACAGGGCTTTATGGTCCCTGTACAGTATTCCCCTGGTTTCCTTTTTTCCATACCGCCTTTGCAGTATGAGCTTCATGGATTAGGTGTTTTCGGTCATGATGATGGCAGCAGCATTGTGGATACCGTTATTGATATTGTAATGCTGACCATTGACCAGTTGTGCGAACTCCACTCCCATGAAATAGGCCTTATGCTGTTCTCCAAGTACATCCTTCTGAATGGATAGATCAATCTGTCCACTGGCGGAGTTTACTGGAAGTTCCTCAGTTGAGCTCATCTCCAGAGATCTCTCTCCGGTTGCGATATTCACAGATACTCCTGCGATGAATATCCTGAAGTGTGTTGATCCTTCGGGAACGATCAGGAAGTCTGCCGGCAGGAATGAAGGGATGCTGACACCCCATTCAGTGGCGGTGTTGACCTGGGCATATTCGGCACGAAGGGTGCTGGACAGTCCGGCTCTTCCATTGAGTTCGAAGCCTTGGAGCATGTTCCAATCGCCTTCGCTTACCTTTCTGTCGCCTCGGGAGTTGACCGGGTCTGACTTGAGGATTCTCATCATGAGGGTAACCATTCTCTGGTAGATTTTAGGATCTGCGATTTTGAGCGTGGCGGGCCTGATGGTATCGAGGAAGAGTTTGGTAGTCCGGGTATTTTCGGTAAACTCTCTGATATTTTCCCTGGTACGTGCGAATCTTGGATCCGACATGATTCTTGATCTACTTACTCCGCCTTTTTCTCTAGCGAAGTAGCCGTCTTTGGTTTTGTAGAAGGATAGTGCTCCGACTTTACCGTTAAGGGTTATGATACTGGTTTGTTTTGCCATAATTTTACTTGTTTTAAGTGAAACATGGTCAAATTTGGGAAGGGTGGAGGAGAAGGGAAAATGAGTTTGCGGATCCTGCGGATTTTGCGGAAAAGGGGGGTTTTTGAATGTAGAATGGAGAGTTATGAATTAAGAATGAGGGGGAAAAGTTGTCATTGTTGTCATTGTTGTCGGGTTGTCGGGTTGTCGGGTTGGAGCTTTGGTAAGTATGGGAGATCGGGTTTGTGGGAGGTTATTTAAGAGCCAAGGAAAAAGGGTTTGGAATGTTGAGTTAAGAAGGATTGAAGAGCCAAGGCAAAAGTAAAAAGGAAAAAGAGTTTGGAATGTTGAGTTAAGAAGGATTGAAGAGCCAAGGAAAAAGTAAAAAGGCAAAAGGGTTGAGAATGTTGAATTAAGAAGGATTGAAGAGCCAAGGAAAAAGTAAAAAGGAAAAAGAGTTTGGAATGTTGAGTTAAGAAGGATTGAAGAGCCAAGGAAAAAGTAAAAAACTTGTCCCGAAGAATTTCGGGAGGCAAAAGGGTTGAGAATGTTGAATTAAGAAGGATTGAAGAGCCAAGGCAAAAGTAAAAAGGCAAAAGGGTTGAGAATGTTGAGTTAAGAAGGATTGAAGAGCCAAGGCAAAAGTAAAAAACTTGTCCCGAAGAATTTCGGGAGGCAAAAGTTTGAACTTTTCTAAAGTTCCGGATGACGGTTTTGTTATGAGAAAGATTTCTAAGCAAGTTGAATAGGCCTGAAGGGCCGGGATATCAGAGGGATGGTTGGAGGCCATTAATTGAGAATGTTGAATTAAGAATGAAAAATGAAGAATGGAAATATAAGAGCCAAGGCAAAAGTAAAAAGGCAAAAGGGTTTGGAATGTTGAATTAAGAAGGATTGAAGAGCCAAGGCAAAAGTAAAAAGGAAAAAGGGTTTGGAATGTTGAGTTAAGAAGGATTGAAGAGCCAAGGCAAAAGTAAAAAACTTGTCCCGAAGAATTTCGGGAGGCAAAAGTTTGAACTTTTCTAAAGTTCCGGATGACGGTTTTGTTATGGGAAAGTTTTTTGAGCTAGTTGAATAGGCCTGAAGGGCCGGGATATCAGAGGGATGGTTGGAGGCCATTAATTGAGAATGTAGAGTGATGAATGAAAAATGAAGAATGGAAATATAAGAGCCAAGGCAAAAGTAAAAAGTAAAAAGGGTTGAGAATGTTGAGTTAAGAATGATTGAAGAGCCAAGTAAAAAGTAAAAAGGCAAAAGTTTGAACTTTTCTAAAGTTCCGGATGACGGTTTTGTTATAGGAAAGATTTCTGAGCAAGTTGAATAGGCCTGAAGGGCCGGGATATCAGAGGGATGGTTGGAGGCCATCCCGGATACGCCGGCGGAATGGAACCGCGGATAGGATAAAAAGGATAACCACAAATTACACAAATTTTTAAATTCTACATTTTGGCTGCTGGGGGATTTTGATGTGATTTTCTGATCAATGCATCACAAGAAAATGAATTAGGCGCAGGGCTTGCGAATTTTCGCGAATTCTTGTGCTGATAGGGATTACATTTTTGGAGAAGAAAATGGATTTTTGGTCGATTAAATAGGCCTGAAGGGCCGGGATATCAGAGGGATGGTTGGAGGCCATCCCGGATACGCCGGCGGTATGGAACCGCGGATAGGATAAAAAGGATAACCACAAATTACACAAATTACACAAATTTTAAAATCTAGATTTTAGCTGTTGGGGGATTTTGATGTAATTCCCTGATCAATGCATCACTAAAAATGAATTAGGCGCAGAGCTTGCGAATTTTCACGAATTCTTGTGCTGATAGGGATTACATTTTTGGAGAAGAAAATGGATTTTTGAGTCGATTAAATAGGCCTGAAGGGCCGGGATATCAGAGGGATGGTTGGAGGCCATCCCGGATACGCCGGCGGTATGGAACCGCGGATAGGATAGAAAAGATAACCACAAATTTCACGCCTGTCTGCTGCCAGGCAGGAATTACACAAATTTTTAAATTCTATATTTTGGCTGCTGGTGGATTTTGATGTTATTTCCTGATCAATGCATCACTAGAAATGAATTAGGCGCGAGGCTTTGAATTGACGCGAATTCTTGTGCTGGTTGAGATTTAAGGGAGTCCAGCTTCTGGAGAGGACCGAACGTTAAGAATCAGTCCAGTGGACTGATTTAGTGAGGGGCCAGGTTGTAGGGAGGGAGTAAGGTCCAAGTCTCCCTCTAGGTAGATAAATCTGTAGACATTGAACCAAGGTGGGATTTTGAACCAAGGTGGACTAAGGTGGGAATTGGATTTTGGGAAGGGGAAATTGATTTCTTGGAAAAATGCAATGGTTTCTAGGAATTTGTCGTTTTAACGGAGTATCTACGGGGAATGTATACCGTATCTATAGGGGAGGTATAGGGTTGGATAGGGTCTGGAAAGGCTAAATTTAGGTATTTTGTTGTATTATTTTGAAATAAATATGGTTTTTTTGATATCGGTATTTTGTCTTTAAAATTTGGTTAGAGGTAGTTTTCAATGTCATCAATGGGGATGCCGGAGAATTCTGAAAATTCTTTGATGGTCACAAACTGATGGGATTGTTTTTTGAAGTGCATACGGATTTTCTGCAGCAGGTCCTGGGAATATCTCTCTGACCTGTCTGTCATTCTTTGAATATCTTTGGCATATATGACGCACCTCTTCCTGTACATGATATGAGTTCCAAAAAAGACAAACCTTTATTGATCAATTTGATTTCCGAAATGAGGAATGGACTGTCGGGTGGCGGATGTTGGATGCCCGATGACTGATGTTGGATGTCCGATGACGGATGTCTGATGTCCGATGCCCGAGGACTGATGTTGGGTGTCAGATGACTGATGTTGGTTGACAGATGTCGGGTGACCGAAGTCCGATGTTTTTTCGGGTAAATTTTACATAGGAATATGATTGATAGTTAATGATGAAAAGTATCTTTTACATACCATGCCACCCCTCCAGAAATTTGGTATTTGATTTTTTTGATGGGTGTTAATAGCACCTGATTTTCTGGTAGGTGATTTTCCAGGTATTCCCTGTCCAGTTTGAGGAACTGTTCCAAGGTTTGGTCATGGATGGACAAAATATGTCCTTTGGCTTTTTCTTCATCCCAGCCTTTAAGATGGCATAAAAGGAACACCCAATTATGTGGGTCATTGAGGTTCATTTTCTTATCGTGGATTAAAAGGTCATTAGCTGTAAAAATCAATTTTGAAGCCAATTGTATATACTCCTGTAGCCTTGGCCAAGATTTGAGAATGTTTGGCTGACTTTCTTCCATGGTCAATTGGATCAGGTGTAAGGAGAGTTTTGCACCAGAGGCGTAAGGCCTATACATTAGGTATTGTTCCAATGATGGAATTAAATCGTTATCTCTATTGAATGCTTCCCAAATGCATGATTTGAAGTAGATGGCCAATTCTGATTTTAATTGGTTGATGGTATGGGAAGAAGCAATTGATTTCAAGTTATTCCATAAATAATTCATTGAATTCTTTAAAGTAGTTGGTAATTCCTCCTCATTTTTTGAAGGTTTGTTATAACCGAGTTTGAGGAAATGGTTGAGTGCTGCGAACCAAAATGCCGATTTTTTTCCATTGGGTAATTTTTCGGAATAGTTGTCCAGCATCAATAAAAGGACAAATAATTTAGAGATCCAGTTGACCGTATCAATTTTGGCTTCGGGATATAAACGACAGACTAGAAGGTGTAATTTCAATTTCTGGAATTTGTCTTTTTCCCGTTTGTTGGTCAGTAGTTTCATTTTGCTGATCCAATAGCTATTTAGGAGGGCAATGTTTTCATGGTATGGATGTAATTTAGATTTAAAGGGGTAATTGAGTATTTCATTGTTGAGTGATTTGATGGCAATGCTTTTTTTGTTCTGGTAAATTTTCTGGTAGTACCTTTCGATGGTTTTTGGGTTGACACCTAGTAATTCACTTAATTGTTTTCGGGTCAATACGTTCATGGTTTCAGCGAAATTTTCTTTCAAAAAGGGGATCGCATCTTTATAGTGTAATTCTGTGATTTTAGTCCAAAATTCTTTTTCAGAGAATGAGTTTTCTTTTAGTTTGATGGATAATGATTTGAATTCAGGCAATTCATCAAATATGACGCTTTCCTGGTGGTATGAAATAGAGAAAGTCATGGTTTCTTCCAGTGCGATCAACCTGTATTTGCTGATTGATTTTTGGTAGTAACATTCAGCATCAAAAGCTACCTGTCCTTTACAAAAGGGTCTGATGATTTTTTGGCCATCAAAAAGACCGAGGGTACCCATGATGATGAAGTGGGCTGAATCTTCTGTAAGGTTAGCCTCTCTGATCACTTCATTTTTTTTGAAAGTGTTCAAAGATGTAAAAGGAAATAGCTGTTGATACTGCCCTAATGGAATTTCATTAATACTGTCCAAAATAGCCTTTAAGGTGCGTAGGTATTCATTACTTTTTCTCATAATAATTACACATTTAGTCGTACAGTTTAACAATTGGAAAAAAGCAATCCTTATCGGTCCAAAAACACCGAAAATTTTATTCTAAGAGTGTTCTAAAATGTGTTGTTCAAAAAGGGTCTGTTGTAACGAAACACTTAAATCTATAAAAGGAAAAACAAATAAGTCAATAGTTTGAAGTAAAAATTTCCAATTTATGGTAAAAAAAGCGACATATTTTGTCTTGAAATGGTTAAAAAACAGAGGGGCTGTGATTTTTTTTGCTGATTATTCGGGTCAGAGACTCTCTGCTCATGCCGATAAATCTGGCAATGAATTCATATTTTGTTTGGATGATCATATGGGGTAAATATTGTTCCAGGTAATCCACTTTTTCTGCATTTTTGAGGGTGTTGATAAGGGCCAAGTGTTGGATGCGTTCGAGTTCAATTTGTTGAAGGTGATTGATGAAACTTTTCCATTGTGTGGGAAAATTCTGCATACTGGATTTGAAAGGGTGAAAGGGTATAGCCAATAGTTCCAATGCCGTAATAGCTTGCCAGGTCAGGTCTTGGAATTTTGTATCTGGGTCGGGGTCGAAATCGCAAAAGAAGTTGCATTGACCTATTAGTCTCATCCAGGATTTTGCGTGGTGTGAATTGACATAGGCAATGGCTTGACCTTTATTGATAAAATAGATCATCTCTTTATTGGAGGGCATTTTGATGGTTTCGTTTTTCTTAAAATTTAGGGGGATAGCGTAGTCTAGCATAGATCTGCAAAGGGGATCCATGGGGAGTTTGTTTTCTAGCATGTAGAGTCTTAGTTGGATTTTTCTTTTGTATGGGATCATGATGATGGTATTTTATATTTATTAAAAAGGTCATTAATCAAATTCATCTTAAATGAAAGTTAGATGACTGATGATCGATGACGTATCCTCCGTAAAATGTTGTTAACCGGGGCAGATCAGTCAATTGATGCTTCTATGATGATAAAGATGAAATTGAATAATAACTCCAGGAAAACCTGTCTTAGTAACCTACTATTTTTTAACTGCTATAAATTTCAATTCGTCTGTTTATTTTGATTGCAAATTTTCTTTAGTCACTTTTTGTCTTAATACAAAAAGTAACCAAAAAAATCAAGACGACGGAAACCTATCAGCGCACAAGGCCGGAGCCGGCCCGGTCCGTCGTCACTCCTCCGCTCCTCTTCTAATAAGTGTACATTTCAATGTAATAAGTGTGTTATTTTTTATCTAAGTTTCATAAGGCTATGAATGTCACTTCTAAATGGATGTGAATTCACCTTTTGTTAATTGATATATATAAATATAATTTATCTACTAAGATAAAGATGATAAATATGTATATAGACAAAGTGAAATATCTCCTTCAATTTTTTTAATTTTCTCCTATGTATAAAGATGAAATTGAGAAATATCTCTAAGAAAATATAAAGTGGTGAAAGTATGGGGTTTATAA
The DNA here is from genome assembly GCF_042432905.1 of Fontibacter flavus. Classification (NCBI taxonomy): domain Bacteria; kingdom Pseudomonadati; phylum Bacteroidota; class Cytophagia; order Cytophagales; family Cyclobacteriaceae; genus Fontibacter; species Fontibacter flavus. The sequence continues at coordinate 33,810 of NZ_JBHLWI010000035.1, forward strand.
TTGGGTTTTATGACGTTTGATTAAGAATTAGCGACATTTTTTGTTTCCAAGCTTAATTTTTTTTCAAAAAGCGGTATTACAATCACGAATTTCTTTTAGGTGATTCCGGTCACATGGGATTTTTTGAATGCGGGTGATCCTGTCTAATTTGGTGATAATGAAAGGGGTATTAAATCGCACACAGGAAGTTGAAAATATGAGAAAGGAATCTCTGAAAGTGGAGTTGATCAGTCTGTTGCTTGCATTGTTGTTTGTTTACACAGGATTAAGCAAGTTGATCGACTGGTATGGCACGAAGAATTCGCTTTTCAATCAGGTATTTCCTGAATGGATGGCAGAGGCGATTTTATATGGACTTCCTCCATTGGAGGTATCGGTAGCGGTTATGTTGCTGGTGGGTAAATGGCGGACGTGGGGATTGTGGCTATCTGTGGTATTAATGGGGCTTTTTACGGCTTACATTGGTCTGGTTCTTACAGGAATATTTGGTAGGATTCCCTGTAGTTGTGGTGGGGTATTGGATAGTTTGGGTTGGTGGGAGCATTTGGGGTTTAATGTGGTGGTATTGGGAATGGCGGTGTGGGGAGTTTGGGTGAAGAAGCGAGAGATGAGAAGCGAGAGACTAGAAGCGAGAGACTAGATGCGAGAGATTAGATACGAGAAATTAGACGAAAGACACAAGACGCAAAACGCAAGACTAAAGACATAAGAAAGATAAATCTTCCAGAGGCTTTACCAGGTAAAAAATCAGGGAGTGAGGGGACAAAATATCCGGCCGTTCCTCTCCAAAGGTCAATAGGTCAGGATCGAAACGACCGGAATTACTTTAACTAAATTAAACAATCAAAATTATGAAAAACTCAATTAAAACCCTGCTACGTGCAGGTGTATTTGCACTGGCTGCTGTATTTGCGTTTGCTTTTACCAGACCAGTTGAAGGTGTTCTAAAAGCGCAAGTGGCTCCTGACCAATGGGAGGAAATTGATGAGAATGCACTGTATGATTGCACAGGCACTTCAAGTATCTGTACTGCAAGGTTCGATGAACTGGACAATATCATCATGGATACTGAGAGACCTGGTGTTTATAATCCACTTTAATCAATTTTCCAATTAAAGGACAGGGCCATTGGCCCTGTCACTTTTATATTATCTTGGATTCTGTAAAATCCCGCTTAGCTGCAATTCTTCTTCTGGAATTGGAAATGCATAACGTGGATCATTAGGCGGAAGATTGAAAACCCCGTCAGGAGTTGTTCTGGTTAGAAATATCTCTTCTCCAGGTAAAAGGTTTAGTCTTTTGAGATCTCCCCACCTAATTCCTCTGAATAAAAGCTGCTTTCTTCTTTCCAAAAGTACCAGGTTTAAAACATCTTCGGTATAGTCTGTACCATAGGGTTCAAATGTTCCCGAGACAAATCTTTTTTCAAGCATCATGTTCAACGAGGCTAATGCATCATCCCGCTGTCCCAATCTTGCATGGCATTCTGCTTTGTTCAGGTAAATTTCATCTGTCGCAAGTCCTGAAAATAACCTGACCAAAAATGAATATTGGCCCCTAAATGCAAAATGATCTCCTCTTGGATAGAAAAACAGCTGTCTCCTGAGATCATTTTCATGATATGTTTCCACAAGCTCTGGGACAACGGCTGCTCCGTCAGAAAAATAATAATAAGTGTAGAAAAGGAGTTCACTGTAAAAGATCACCTCCTCAAACTCATTTACAAATGGTCTTGCAGGAGCGGGATTAACATTATTATAATCCAGAATATCATTTTTTATTTCCAGTGTTAGATCTGCATACTCCAATGACTTTTCGAAGTTTCCCATGTATAAATGGACCCTTGAAAGCATTGCCCTTGATGCTGCCCTTGTTGGCCTGGTAATATGGGGAGAAGTATCGGGCAATAATTTCTCAGATTCCTCAAGATCATTCAAAATCATCATAAATGTATCCTTAAGATTACTCCTTTGAACCGGATCAGTAATATTTGGTGTGGTTCTAAGGGGCAATCCCAGTTCATTAGCAGCAGAACTATCCAGATAACCGGGACAGAACTGTTTTGAAAGGGAAAAATAAGCATAAGCTCTGAAGAACAATGCCGCTCCTTTCAGAGTGTTAAACTCTGAAGAAGATTTTTCACTTTCCGGAAGGTTATCCAGTTCACTAAGAACTGTATTGACAAAGAAAATCTGCCGGAAAGGCTGGTTCCAGTCCAGTGCAGATGGGGTTTCAAAAATTTCCGAATTCCAGGTATAGGTGTTTTTTTGTTCTAAACTCAGTGCATTATATAGAAATGGAAGAATGATGACATCATCTGAACTTCCTTCGATATGAGCACCTTCCTGATTCATTACCTGAGTACTGTTGTCTAGGATTGCCCATAAGTCATTAATACTACGCGGTACGATCAGTGCCTGATCCGGTTTTTCACTGAGGAACTCCTCACATCCTGTGAGAAACAAAAGTGAAATTGCTAACTTAAATATATATTTTGTTTTCATGAATTTTCAATTAGTGGTTTGTTTCAGAAGTCAATCCTAATTCCTGCTGTAAATGATCTTAAAGGTTTCATTGTCCTAAAATCTGGATCAAGTGGATCATCAGAAGCTTTCCAAAGGATACCGATATTGTTGAGATACGAATAGATCTCCAGTTTTTGGAAAGGAAGTTTTCTTTTTTCTGATCTGTTCCATGTATAGGAAACATTTATATCCTGGAACCTGATATGGTCCCCTTTCTCCACCAAAGCTTCTGAATAGGTATAGAAGTTATCCCTTTGGGGATTCCTTGCTCCTGGAATCGAAGGCACCTGTGTGATACGCTCATCTCCAGGTTGCTGCCATCTTAGGGCATAGTCCCCATGAGCCTGCAGACCCGTCAAGACCTGCTCATATAGCACAGATTGTCTCCTGTAGTAATAACCGAACCTGTAGGAAATATTCATGGAAACACTTAACCCACCATATGAGATGGTATTTCTCCATGCGCCGAAAGTAACTGGCCTTGACGGACCGTTATAAATCAATGATGAGGGAGTATTGTTGTTGATCAGGGCACTGTAATTGGCACTTGGCTCACCGTCAAGTATCCCTAAAGGATTTCCGTTATCCGGATCAAGCCCCGCCCAGGGAAGACTGTAAACAGCGAAAAGAGGTCTTCCCTTCTGAGGTGTGATGACAACCGAACTCCCTGCACCGGCCCCTTGGGACAGGTAACTGAATGCCGGAGATTCAATTTCGTAATCAGTTACAATTTCATTCACGTGGGAATAAAACATATCTGTTCTCCATCTAAATTTTCTGTTATATACCCAACTCCCAAGTTGCAGGTCCAGACCTTTGGTAAGTGTACTGGCAAAATTTCCTCTAAAATTCGGATAACCGGTACTTGGCGCAAAAGGCCGTACACCAATAAGGTCAAGACCTTCTTTTCTGTACCATTCAACCGAACCTGACAAAATCCCGTCTTTGGTTTCAAAATCCGTAGCCAAGTTCAATATTCGTATTCTTTCCCAACGAAGATCGGGATTAGGTGCAGAAACAATTACAGCCTCTCTGAGTCCGGTAAACCTTGCGGTTCCAAATACCCGGGCAGTGGTCAGTGCTGACACATTTTTATCTACATTGCCGTTTTCCCCATAAGTTGCCCTCAGCTTCAGGTATGGCAGAAATCCTGAACGGTAAAACCCTTCCTCATTCACTATCCAGCCCAGGCCTGCTGACCATAAAGGCACCCATTTCTGATTGGTGGCAACGCCAAACAGATTTGATGCGTCCCTTCTGGCACTTGCGGAAAGGATGTATCTGTTTTTGAATGTATAGGCAGCATTTGCAAATACCGAAAGGAAATTATCCACCTGTCCTGTTGTGGAGGACCCGAATGGTATCTGGTTTCTGGTAGCATTATTCTGGAACTGGGGAAAAAGACTGACGAAGTCAACAGGGTTGTTGGCTCCTGTTTCTTTGTCATAACCGTAAAATCTTGTCCCGTAACGCAGACTTTGAAGGGTTTTGATTTCATAACCTCCCAATGCTGTAAGTTCATGTCTGTTATCCCACTTTTTGGAGTAATTCAGCTGTAACCTCAGATTATGACTGTTAGACGACCTGTCGGAGTGGTCAAGTATACCTCCCATTGGTACGGGGTATGAAAGATCTCCATTTGCGGAAACCTGGGTAAACCTATTGATGAGATCTCTGGCCCTGTAACTCTGCTGGGGAGCAAAATCATTGGTCTGGCTGCTGTTTGACCAATACTGATAAAGCAGGGCAGCCTTAAAATTATCATTAATGTTATAACTGATGTCGGTATTCAGTCTGATGTCATTAGAAACAGTCCTGTTGTCTAAAAGCTCAATCTCGGATAATGGAATAAGATCCCATGGAAGCAGTCCAATTGATTCTGCCGTCCTTTTAAAAGGCTCTCTGAAATTATTGGTCAGAGGAAGTCGGTTCCCGTTTTCGTCCATCAGTCGGCCATAAGGATAAGGCCTTAGGGAAGCAGTGGTCATACTGAAGGCATTTGGACCTGGGTTATTGGAAACTCTGTTTGTTCTTGTGAAATATATACCTGTCCCGATCTGGATTTTATCCTTTGCCAATCTGAAAGTCTGTCCTGCATTCAGCGTCCATCTGTTAAACTCATTGCCAACAAGCTCTTCAAGGTTTTTGTCAAATCCGGCAGAAAGAAAATAATTCTGTTTACCTGATCCTCCCCTGATATTGAGGGCATGTTGCTGAAAGACACTTTCTCTATAAAGATGATCCCTGATATCATTCCTGATGTCCTGGTTTCTGAGGTTTTCCAATCGCTGCTGGGCCTCAGTTTCACTTATAAGACCATCCCTTTGCATGATCAGGATTTCAATTGCCGGGGTAAGAGGCGCCCTTGAGGGTGAGTTTTCCAAAGACCTGTAAAATCCCTGCCCGAAAAGTCTTATTTCATTATCCAGAAAGTCAGAGGGCCCCATTAATGGAACATAAAACGGATCCGGTCTCTGGATGACATTGATATTGGTATTTAAGGATACTTTCATCTCCTTGCCGAAATCCCCTCTTTTGGTATTGATAACAATAACTCCGTTTCCTGCCCTTGCTCCCCAGATAGATGCCGCGGCTGCATCCCTGAGCACAGTGATACTTTCGACATCATTTGGGTTAATGTTTTCTATGGGCCCGTCATATGGGAAATTATCTATGATCACCAGAGGCTGGGCATTGGAAAAAATTGTACTTCTGCCCCTGATGCTGATCCTGTCCGCTGCTGTACCTGACCTGTTAAAGATCAGCCCTGGAGTAATATCTTCTAGTCTCTCAAGGATATTCGTGGAAATCCTTCTGTTCAGAAGTTCATTATCAACCTGGACAAATGATCCCGTGGCCCTTTCTTTGGGCAGTTTCTCGAAACCTGTCGAGACCACTTGCACTTCTGAAAGATCCATATCACTTTTTCCCAGATAAATTTCCAACGTATCCTCCAGAGGCAGGTTGACCGTTAGCAGTTGGGTTTCAAATCCTATATAACTTATTTTAAGTTTATACTCTCCCTTTGGGAGGTTGAATGAAAAACTTCCGTCATTTCCGGTTACGGCGCCGAAGGTCGTTCCGCTAACTACAATGGTAGCCCCCGGCAAAGGAGACTTATCCTCATCGACAAAGACTTTCCCCGATAATACCGGATTGTCTGGCTGCTGCGCTCCGATGATTCCCGAAACCATCATGAGGAGCGATAATAGTAAGATTTTTTTCATACATTTTTTGGGTTTATTAGTAGAATTGGTTAGTTCAATCCTCCTTTTCAAGGAGTTTTTCAAGCATCTCTGTAAGCTCATCCGCAGACCTGTTGAGTCCGGAAACGGCAGCAATGTTTCCGTTTGGATCAAGAAGCATCTGGCTTGGAAATCCGATCAGGTTATAATAGGAAAAGAAAGGATGGTACACCCCTTGGTCCATGGCAAGGAGGTTCAGGATATGATGATCTGAATAGTTTCCGCTCTTAACTGCAGATTCCCAGATCGCTTTGGTCCTGTCTGCTGAAATTGCCACAAAGAGGAGTTTATCACTATCTCCAAAATGACCTGCAACATGTTGTACAACATTCTTAAAGTAAGATGAAGAAGCATTGCAGCCGTCAAAATAGGTGTAAACAAACAGGTAATATCCTTTCAGATCCTTGATATCTGTTCTCTTCCCGTTTTCATCTGTAAACTCAAAATATCTGACCTGTTTGCCTTTTTCAGTTTTACCGAGAAGCTCTTCAGTCAGCTCAAGGGATGCTCTGTGGTTGATGGACTTGTTCATTTCCCTCAGTTCACTGTCAGTCTTAATTCCCCTTCTGTATTCCAGAAAAAGCATAGACGCCAACAGCTGGTCCTTTATATCCCCCTCGAAATTCTGAAGGATCATTGCCTTCTGGTCACCTAGATGTGTGTAGGGTGCAGAAATTTTGACAAGCTCAGAAATCGTGGAAAGAAAGGGGTGAAAATTCCCGTTACCAAGTAGTTCCCCTTCCCTTAACAGATCCGGGATCAGCACATCTTGGATATATACCAGGATTTTGTTCAGACTTTCCCCATCATTTAATTTCACTGAATACCCGAGCAGCGAACCAAGGTTTTTGGCATATACTGTGAACCGGCTGTCCAAAAATTTATTCCTGATGGAAAGTTTTATGGACTCATCAACTTTAGTATCCTGATCCAGCAACCTGATGAAAGGATCAAGATCCTTTTGGTCCTGTATTTTGGATATCAGATTTTCCAGCATAATAGGAGGGTCAATCTTATTGATATTGACTTTCCTGCCAAATCTGTTATTTTGATCAAGAAGAAATTGTTCATAGGTATTCCCGTTTCTGAACATTGATTCAATATTGTAGGAACTGATATTGACAGGATTACTGAAATAGATCTCGCTCTGTAACCTCTGAAGGCGGTACTGTAGGTTGAAATGGTCCGCAGCTGGTCCATTGAAGACCAAGTGGCCTGAATACTCATCAAACATCAGTTGAATACTGTCCCCGGGAAATACAAGGAAATCATCGATGAGTTTTTTGTAACCTATGGAAAGTGTAATTCTTCCAGGATGGGCTGAATCTGCTGACCAGCTGAATGTCCTGCTTCCATAAGTGCCATCAATTAAGCTACCTATTTCCGGTTCAATAAAATCATGACCCGGAGCAGGCGCACCGATCAGTACATTCATCGGGTTCTCCACATATTGGACAGTGACCTGGTTTACAGGTTCCAAGGTCCTGATCTGGGCGAATATTAAAACAGGTTTTTGATCCGGTACTTCAATTGCGGCAAAGGCTCTCAGACAGGAGGTTACCAGCAAAACGGTAATAAAACATCTTGTAATTGCTATTATTGGGATTTTCATGAATAGATTTTTGGTGAATTTGTATCTGATAAAGAAGGAAGCCGGGAAAGGAAGGCCATCATAGATATCGGCCAATGAAAGTCCAGCCAATCCCGGCCACGGGCCATAAAGTGCCAAAAGGAACTAAAAGCACTTTCGCCCGGTCCCTCGCCGCTGTAGTACCGTCACCTTCTGTGCATCCGTTAGCTACATTTGGGTCTATTGCTTCGTTTTACCTTTATGAGAAAAGACACGGCGGGGATCCTGTGTGGGTGACAGGCAACTTTCAGCTGTCGTCAAATAGCAATCCTATGATTGCAGTGGTTGAAAGTAAATTCATCTTCGTTATGGTTATGGTTTTTAATCACTTACCCCAGTTCAATTCAGGGTCGCTCACGCTTCATTCATCACTTATCATTCATCACTCTAAACTCATCACTCTACATTCCAAAAGGGCAAAGTCTTTCCAGGCCACCGAAAAGGCAGCTAATGATCAAAATGAAATGAGCATTAAGTACAACTTACCCATCCTCTGCAGCGGACAGGTAGAAAGGAAATGGCGAAATGAGTCTTCAAAAACAGAGACCAGAGCCAGGTTCCTTACCGGTAAACTACACCATCAAACAGGGGATTTGATGATATTCTTCTGAAGTTCAAATAGGGTTAAGGTCCGAGAAAAAAGTGGATACAGATGGGCTTGCCTTTCCTTCAGAAGAAGAATGGGGACCTCTTTACCTAAAGAAAAACAAACGTGTACCTGTTCCATAGCACTAAATATTTATATGGAACGTCAAAGCAGGTGATTTCTCTTTTAAAAAAAAAGAGGCGTGGGTCTCACCTACTGTCTTAGAGGCACTGGTATACCTGAGGAACAAGTAAGCAAGGAGCCCACGCCAAAGGCGTGAGCATTCTCGCTTAATTACCCCGTTCCTCTTGAAATTACCAGTTTCCTAAGACGAGACGCTTAAGCGCAAATGCTAAAACTATACATTCGCAAATATGTCAATTATTTCTTTTTATGACATATGTAAAATTATAAATAAAAACACAACACGACAAATTTGTCCTAATATTTTTTTCGTTTTTTCTCAATTTTTACTTTGTGGGTCATTACATTAATAAAGAGTTTTTAAAACTGGTTGGAAATAGGATTGATTCTATCCGAAAATCGAAAGGTTTAACTCATGAAGTTCTTGCTGAAAGAATGGGGTTAAATGATGTTAGACAAATTGGTAGGGTTATCAATGCCGAAACTAATTTTAGTACAAGTGAGATATATAGATTTTCTCAAGCGTTAGGTGTTCATCCAAAAGAATTATTTGAATTTGAACTTAATCAAATTGATGTATCTCATTTGTCTAATAGTGATTAACAATATTTTGGAATCAGTTATTTCTAATTTTATTATGTAATTCATTAATTTCCTCCTCAGTCGGATTAATTATCTCTCTTACTACTGGATTGTCAAAGTAGTTCAAGTAACAGGGAGGGAAGTCTTCTTTTTTAAAATCCCTACCTAATCTTTTACGAAAGCATTCCAGGCATAACATTCCTCGGCCAACTCCAAATTCTTTCCAGAGTTCATCTGTCACAGAATAGAAATTCACCTTTCCTTTCCTGGTATTAACACCACAGTCTTTGCAAGTATAATCCCATTTCATAAGGCTAAAAATTTGAATGAGTCACCTAAATTCGTAAATTTTAGGTTGAATGAATGAAATTAAATTTTAACAGATGATCCCAATATATAAGGCTAGAAAACTTCTTAAGGTTATTGAACCCCAATTTGGGCATACCCAACCCTGGGTTGTCCTCTGTGAAGGAGTGAATGGTTTGGCAGAATTTGTTGTAAAGGTTTTTACTGAAAATCATCTTTCAACTTTCCCTCGGGTTCATGGTGAATTTGCCGGGAGTTGGTTAGCGAGTGAATTTGACCTATTGACTCCATCCGTTGGTTGGATAGAATTGGAAGAACATTTTTTAAGAACCTTACCACCCTCATCTGCATTACAAATTGATTTTGATGATGATCGACTAAAGTTTGGGTCTAAAGTCTTAAATCCGTTCCAGCATTTTCCCGTAGGATTAAAGGCCAAAGATTTTAAAAAATTGATACCGATAAGTAGGTTATTTGCATTTGATAATTTAATCCGGAATTCAGATAGAGGCACTTTTAAACCCAACTTATTACTTACCGATTCAGAGGCCTATTTAATTGATCATGAATTTTCCTTAGATATTAATGAAGATACCATTCAAGATCTAAAAGATTCTAATTGGGAGGGAAAGTTTTCTAGCTCTCACATTACTTATCCTTATCTTTGTACCGGTAGTAAAACCGATAAAGCAGGTTGCTTTGACGATTTCAATGAGTACCTTAGGGCCTTAAATTTAAATGAATTCAGGGAATTGTTACTTGAGGTGGAGGGTCAGGGATACAATGCTGAAATTGATTTGTTCATGGAATATTTTATATTTATAAAAAGAAATCCAACTATCTTTACTAACCTTTTAAAGGGGTTAATACTATGACTGTTAATCTGTTTTATTCTGTTTTAAAATACCGGCATGGTTTGGTTCTTGGAGAATCCTTGAATGCAGGTATTCTTTTTTATGATCTTTATTCCGATAAATTTAGTTTCGAATCAGGTGATCTCAAAAGGATTTCAAGTAGTTATCCAGGCCTTAAAGCGAAAAAATTAAGCAAGTATACTGAGGTTTTAAAGGAGAACATCAAGAAATCAAACCAATCCAACATATTTAAATTTGAAATTGATAAGTTACAAGAATTTATATCTAAGGAGATATTGTATTCTGATGCTGCTGGATTGTCATTTGATCCAATTGAGACTGTCCCGGTCCTAAAAAACAATGATATTGAAAAAACAATCAAGTACCTGAAACAACTTTTTCTAATTGATCTCAATGCTCCAATTGGTCCGAAAAGAAAAAGAAATGAAGAATATATTATTTCAGAAGTATTCCAATTATTAAAAAAGAAATCCCCTGAAATTTTAAATAAGGTAGAGAGAAGTCATAAGATCCAAACCCCATTGATAGAATTTATTTTTGATTTTTTTTGGAAGAGTGATTCAAATCATTTTACCAAGGCATTATCATTTGACCTTGAAAGCCATATCAATATTCAAAATAAGGCCTTACAGATTTATGGTGCACTGGAACAGATTGAGGTTACCTTCAAAAATCAATTCGGTCCTTTCGAGATTGACTTTCTGGTAGCAAAGCCTAGCGATAAAAATCAGTTCAAGGAATTTGATAAAGCCATTAAGATCATTGAAAGTTCTAGAATCTCCTCAAATTTTTCATTCGAGGATGAGTGGTATCGTTATGTAGATTTGATCATTGAAACTGCAGACGAGATTGACCATATCAAACAATAATAAATTGAAAGCTATTTTTTTCATTCGGTTTTCATAAAGAAATAGTTGGAAATATTCTTTCCTGAATGCACTGTCCAATCATTTTAGAAAGATTCCCTGCAACAGCCCCTCCTTACAATTTAGTCCCTGGCTAACCCACTCTACTCCTTGGCTTCCCGAACCGCATTATTCTTGGCGCAGGTTGTTTCTAAAATGATTCACTGGATCATTATTTAACGCTTCGCTCTATTGGACTGATTCTTAAGGTCTGGTCCTACCACTGTATTTACATGTATAATCCCATTTCATAAGGCTAAAAGTTTGAATAAGTCACCTAAAATCGTAAATTTTAGGTTGAATTGTAATAATAAACGTAAAAAATACCCTGTGTAGGGGATTTTTTAGTCGGGGGGGATTGGGTAGGTTTGGGAGAATGATTTTAGCTACATCTAAAGAGTTGAAAATATTCTCAGAAGTAAGATCTCCTTTTGATGATTTATAAAAAAACTTTAGTTTTAAATAAATAGTGTAATTATAGTAATAAGCCGTCAATTCTTGATGGCTTGGTGGTATAAATACGTTGTAATAAGTAAGTTATAGGGCATTTTAAATACCGACATAAAAGACATTGGATGAAAAAGAATATTGCATTAAATCTACTAAAAGAGATTCAACCTAAAATTGACAAGCATAGACAATTGATAAATCCTGTTGTTAAGACCGATGCATTATTTCATTTAATAGACAATGACCCAAAATCAGACTTTTACTTCAAAATCTATCCTTCAAAAGAAGCAACAAAATACATAAGTGAATTTAAACCCAAACATTCACAGACAACTGAAAAGTATAGAAGTGAACAAACAATTGAAGCTGTAAGTAAACAGTTCGATGCTTGGATAAATATTTTAGATGAATACAACAAAATTCATTCAATTTATGACGACCCAATTACAGAAGCATATCAAAAGGAATTTGAAACCCAATTTGAATTAGTAGACGAAGATGCAGAGTATGCCTCCTTCGACCTTGACAAACAACTTTTCATTGATAGCTATTTAGACAACGCCATTTTAAAGCTAGAGTCAGAAATAACAGAAGGCAATAAAGGTGAAATAGAAGACTTAATAGCAGAAGCAAACTCTTTAAAAACAGAGCAAACACAACTTACTAAGAAACAAGTAATAAAAAGACTTTCAAAAATTTGGGCGAAAGCAAGAAAATACGGACTTAATTTGTTGAAAGAGATATATGTTGAAGCACGAAAAGAACTAATTAAACATTTAATAAAAGGAATGATAGAAAGTTAAATAATAATGAAACTACCGATTGAACATAGAATAGGTAAAGCAAGTAAGTTTTCCAAAGCAGAAATTGACAGGTTTAAGAAAATTGTAATTGACGCAGGTGAAGTATCGGAAAATACATTTGACGGATTGCTGAAAAAAGAACCAATACTTCTTTTCATCCCTGACACAGAGAACATCAAGGCAGTTGGTGCATTGAAAGTACCTAATGATAGTTATAAGAAAAAAGTATTTACAAATTCTATAAGCAATGAAAAATCGAACACTTTTTCATTTGAATTAGGATGGATTGTTAGTTTAATTCCAGGGAATGGAAAGAAGTTAGTGGAAATATTATCTAAGGTTACTGACAATATTTATGCAACAGTTAGGGAAGAAAACAATGCAATGAAGCATATTCTTGAAAAATATGACTTTGAAAAAAGTGGACAGAGCTACAAATCTGATAGGGATAATTATGACATTGAACTATACATTAAAAAAAAGAAAAACGCCCTATAACAGGCGTTTGGCTCAATGGCGGGTGACGTGGTTAATTGAACATTCTACCTCCCATCAACTTTTGTGGTGTAATGACAGTTTTGTGCGCCGAAATCCGCCACTGCGCCAAGGTGTGCTGTGAATGGCCAACAATCGTAGGTTGGCCAATGCTGTATAAAAGATGATGGTAGGTCCATCAGTATCGGCTTTCAAGAGCAGGTACTAAACCGCCCCTCGGTGCTTG
>NZ_JBHLWI010000036.1:0-121148 GCF_042432905.1 Fontibacter flavus
ACAATTGCCAGTCTGATTTTTAAAAACTACCTTAGACATTGTTGTATTTTGTTCAACTCTAAAATAATAATTTTAGAGAAGATCAACAATAAAAAAAGGGTGTCTCGACTTTTCGGACACCCCCATGATAGGTGTCAGTGTTTTTCATAGACCAGTTCCGGCTCTACTACTTCCACATTTCCCTTTTCGTTTATACTACTAAGTGTAACCGTTTTCAGTTCATTGATTAGGATAGGGTCGTATTTGGCTGCCACACGAATATAATTCTCGGTAAATCCATGCATTTTCCCATTTTCTACATCTTCTTCAAATAGGACAGTAAATGTTTTGCCCATATTTTCTTCATAAAACTTCCTCCTTTTCTTTTCTGAAAGAATCCTCAGCATTTTCGATCTTTCATTCCTTTTTTTGATTGGAACAACCCCATCCATTTCTACAGCTCTGGTATTTGCTCTTTCAGAGTAGGTGAAAACGTGGAGATAAGAGATGTCCAGTTCATTTAGGAAATTGTATGATTCAAGGAAAAGCTCGTCAGTCTCACCGGGAAATCCTACAATAACATCCACGCCGATACAACAATGAGGCATCAGGTTTTTGATTTTTTTGACCCGATCTTCATAAAGTTCCCTAAGGTATCTTCTCCCCATACTTCTTAAGATAGTATTGCTGCCAGATTGGAGCGGTATGTGGAAATGAGGGACAAATCTCTTGGATTTGGATACAAACTCAATAATCTCATTGGTCAGCAAGTTGGGTTCAATGGAAGAGATCCTGAATCTTTCAATTCCTTCTATTTCATCCAGAGCCTCAACAAGGTCTGCGAATTTTTCTTTTCTTCTACCTTCCTGAATTCCAAAATCACCAATATTGACTCCCGTCAGTACAATTTCTTTTACTTCAGTCTTAGCAATTTCCCTTGCTGATTGAAGGATATTGTCGATAGAGTCACTCATGCTTTTTCCTCTAGCCAAAGGAATAGTACAAAAAGCGCAACCGTAGTTGCAACCGTCCTGTACTTTCAGGAAAGTTCTTGTCCGGTCATTAATAGAGTAGGCGTTATTAAAAACGTTGGCTTCTTGAATTTCGGAAGCGAGAACTTTTGTTTCCTGCTCTTTGGCAAACCCATCCAATAATTCAATTAACCTGAATTTTTCAGCAGCACCCAAGACAGCGTCAACGCCTTCTATTTCGGCAATTTCCTGTGGTTTGAGCTGCGCATAACACCCGATAATTGTAACATAAGAGTTTGGGGATATTTTTTTAGCCTCCTTTACAATCTTTTTACACTTTTTGTCTGCATTATCGGTAACCGAGCAGGTGTTGATGATGAAAATATCCGGGTTTTGTTCGAACTCCACTTTTTCATACCCCTTAGCCTCGAACATTCTGCTAATGGTGGAGGTTTCAGAATAATTTAATTTACAGCCTAAAGTGTAAAATGCTACTTTTTTCACGCCAATCTCCTTTGTTTCAGGCTGCAAAGTTAAATATTATCCCTCAGTTTTCAATTTTCTATTTTTTTACTCAAAACTGCGCATTTTATATGGGTTAATACTGAAATCGGGTCTTGTTTTTTGAAAAAAATATAAATTTTCTCAAAAATTGGTTAAAAAATAACCCGATATGAATAAAATTAATATTATTTGATAATTTTGTGGGTATAATATTAAACCACAAATTGTAGAAAATGGCAACTTTAAGACAAAAAGCGCTTCTAATAGCACAAGGAAGGTCAAGGGTGACAGTGACACCCCCATCAAATAAGGTTTCAGACTATTACGGCATCTATGTGTTCGGCTTGAAACAAATGAAAGAGTCTTTGGCTCCTTCAGTGTTCAAGAAAGTCATGGAAGCTATTGAGAAAGGAAGCAAAATAGATCCATCCACTGCAGAGGAAATTGCATCAGCGGTAAAAACATGGGCTATGTCCAAGGGAGTAACGCACTATACCCATTGGTTTCAGCCACTAACAGGTTCAACAGCTGAAAAGCATGATGCCTTTTTTGATGCCCATGCAGGTATTGAAAAATTTAAAGGTACAGCGTTGGTTCAGCAAGAGCCTGATGCTTCGTCTTTCCCACATGGAGGCATACGCTCCACATTTGAAGCCAGGGGTTATACGGCCTGGGATCCATCTTCCCCGATTTTTATCTTTGATAAGACGCTTTGTGTTCCAACCATATTCGTTTCCTATACAGGAGAGGCGCTTGATTATAAAACACCATTGTTGAAATCAATGGAAGCTATCAACGAGGCCTCTGTAGGTATATGCCAATTGTTTGACAGGAACGTTAAAAAGGTAGTGCCTTCTCTAGGGATTGAGCAGGAATACTTTGTGATCGACAAATCCCTTTTTGCTACGCGTCCTGACTTGGTGATGTCAGGAAGGACAGTTTTTGGTCATAATCCTGCAAGAGGTCAGCAATTGGAAGATCATTACTTTGGATCAATTCCTACCAGAGTAAAGGATTTTATGATGGATTTTGAAATTGAAGCCCACAAATTGGGAATTCCAGTTTCAACCCGTCACAATGAAGTCGCACCTAGTCAGTTTGAAGTGGCTCCTTTATTTGAGGAAATAAACAAAGCAATTGATCACAATCAATTGTTGATGGACTTGATGGACAAGGTTGCGGAAAAGCATAACCTAAAAGTTCTTCTTCATGAAAAGCCATTTGCGGGGGTAAATGGTAGTGGTAAGCACAATAACTGGTCTTTGATTACAGATACTGGTGTCAATTTATTCCAGCCTAGCAATTCGGCTAGAGAAAACCTTCAGTTTTTGGCATTTGTGGTAGCTACAGTAAAGGCTGTATATGATTATGCAGACTTGCTCCGTGCAAGTATCGCTTCTGCTAGCAATGACTTTAGATTAGGTGCAAATGAGGCTCCTCCTGCTATTATGTCCGTATTCTTGGGTTCTACTCTTACAACCGTCTTGGATGAGCTGGAGAAAAACGGAAACGTGAAGATTGAGAAAGGCGACAATATGTACATGAAGTTAGGTATCTCTAAGATTCCTGAAATCATTTTGGACAATACGGATAGAAACAGGACTTCTCCTTTTGCCTTTACCGGAAATAAATTCGAGTTTAGGGCTGTGGGGTCAAGTGCCAATTCAGCAGGTCCTATGACTGTTTTGAATGTGATTGTGGCAGAAGTGTTGAGAAATATGTTGAAGGATGTTGAAAAAGAAATGTCAGGGGGCAAGGAGAAAAAGATTGCCATTGTGAACGTACTTAGAAAATACATCAAGGACAGCAAAAAGATCAGATTTGAAGGTGATGGATATTCTGAAGAATGGGAAAAAGAAGCTGAGAAAAGAGGTCTTTCAAATTTGAAGAGTACTCCTTTCGCTTTGGATACTTATCATGATAAAAAAGTGGTGGAGGTTTTTGCTAAGCACAATGTATTGTCTTCCATAGAATTACATGCAAGGCATGAGATCATGTTGGAGAATTATATTAAGAAAGTACAGATTGAGTCTAGGGTGATGGGTGATTTGGCCCTTAACCATGTGATTCCAACAGCTATACAGTATCAGAACAAACTGATCGAAAACGCCAATGGTTTGAAAGGTTTGGGCTTGGATAATAAGGCAGCAGTTGAAACAATCAAGGAAGTGAGCAGACATCTTGAGTCATTGAAGCAGAATGTCAATGCAATGATTGATGCCAGAAGAAAACTGAACAAAGAAGAAGATGTGGCCAAAAGAGCCAAGGGATATTGCAATGATGTCAAAGAAGCATACTTCGATAAAATCAGGTATTCGGTTGATAAACTGGAGTTATTAGTGGATGATGAATATTGGCCACTTGTAAAGTATAGGGAGATGCTGTTTATCAAATAATTACCATTTGGCAGAATTTAATTTCAAAGCCCAGGTCTGTATTGACTTGGGCTTTTTTCTTGAAATTTGCAGATTATTGACCATATTGCCTCAAAGTTTTGCACTTGAAAATCAATTGAATGGCGAAGAAAAAAACTTCCATCAAAGACATTGCTAAAGCCTTGGGTGTCTCCATTACCACAGTTTCCTTTATTCTTAACGGAAAGGCGAAAGAAAAAAGAATCAGTGAGGAAATGACAAAGAAGGTTCAGGATTACATCAAAGAAATAGGTTACAAGCCAAGCCATTTGGCGCAAAGTCTTAGGCTTGGTAAATCCAAAGTGATCGTATTTATGGTCGAGGATATCTCCAATCAATTTTTTGCATCAATAGCCCGATTGATAGAAGAAAAAGCCTACAAGAACGGATATAAGATCATCTATTGCAGTACTGATAACGATACTTCCAAGGCAATTGAATTAATCTCTACTTTTAAAATGAGAAGTGTGGATGGGTTTATCATTACCCCAACTCCCGGCTTGGAACCAACTGTGGAGGAACTTTTGGATGAAAATTTGGCTGTGGTTTTATTTGACAGGTGGATGCCTGATGTAGAATGTAGCTATGTGGTAGTGGAAAATAAGAGCAGTTCTTTTGAAGCTACCCGTCATTTAATTGAGGTAGGCTGCCGAAATATAGGCTTTATCACTTTAGAATCTAATCAGACCCAAATGATTGATCGGTTCAATGGATTTGAACAGGCAGTTAGAGACGCTGAAGTCAACCATGAGGTTTTCAAAGTGAAATTTCATACGATAGCTGAACAGGAAGCTTCTACAAAAATCCTTGAATTCCTTGAAAGCAATCCTGAGTTGGATGGAATCTTTTTTGCGACTAATTATCTCGCCTTTGAAGGGTTACAGGCTTTGAGTAAATTACATAAAAATATTCCTCATGATATCAAAGTGGTGTCCTTTGATGATCATTACTTTTTCAGCCTATATAATCCTAGTATTTCAGCCATAGAACAGCCTTTGGAGGAAATTGCAGATAGATTAATGGAATCTATCTTGAAGCAGCTTGACGAAAATCTCGTTGAAAAGCCTGTGCAAAAACTGGTGCTCAATAATAAACTTCATATCAGGGAATCCTCAAGAGGCTGATAAATGAAACTTTTTTTCCAGCTTGGATAAAGTTATTCGGAAATTTCTTATTTTAGATAAATCCTTTTAGCAAGCCTTATTGGGGGATCCTCTAACTTTGCTCAGTATCTGCGTACTAATTGGATTGAATAAAGCCATAAACCCAGAAATGACCCAGAGAAATATATTAGCCGGAGATATTGGAGGCTCTCACTTTACTTTAGCACAATTTGAAGAGACACTTCTAGGCCCAGAACTCATTCGGATAGAAAGAGTGGCAGTGGATTCAACAGGAAGTAAAGATGAGATTTTAGAGACCTGGGCTTCTATGATCAAAAAAATGATTCAATCAGAAAATGAAGTTGCAATTGCTTTAGCAATGCCAGCACCTTTTGATTATGATACCGGTATTTGTTTGATTCAGGAACAAGGTAAATTTTTGCAGCTTTTCGGAGTCAATCTGAAGAAAGAATTGAGTTTGAGTCTACACATCCCTGAATCTTCTTTTATTTTCATCAATGATGCTCAAGCATTTCTATTGGGAGAAGCTTCATTTGGTAAAGGCAAGGGTTACGCTTCATTGATGGGTCTGACTTTAGGTTCTGGACTGGGGTCTTCAATTAAGCAAGGAGATGAAGTGAGAGATGCAGGGCTATGGCAACAGTCATTTAAGGATGGTATTGCAGAAGACTACTTGGGGACTTCATGGTTTGTCGACTACGTGAAACGTGAATTTGGAATTGAGATAGAAGGAGTCAAAGAAATGTTGGTTCATCCGGAAATTTCGGGTCGATTGGATGAGATTTTTGACCAGTATGCCCAGAATTTAGCGGATTTTATTGTTGAGCAATATGATGTTTTTAAGATGGAAAAAGTGATTTTAGGAGGGAATATAACCCGTGCTTCAGATTGGTTTTTAGATAAGACACTGAAATCATTAAGATTTTTAGGAATTCTGATTCCTGTAGAAATCAGTGATCTTGGAGAAAAGAGTGCTGTTTATGGAGCGGCTTCTGTTTTATTCAGTAAAAAGAAAACATCTCATTTTTGAAGATGCTTTTTAGATCAAGACATCTTCAAAAATCTTCTCATTGACCACTGCGACTCCACCCAATAACCCAACTTCTTTTCCCAGTTTATAGAGTGCCAATTCAGTGTTTTCCCTGGCTTTTGCCATACTGTAAATATTCAAAGCTTGCTGAATTGGGGTAGTCAGGTAATGTTTAGCTTCAGCCACTGAACCTCCTAAAATGATCAACTCTGGGTTCAATAATTGGATCAGAATAGAAATGCCTCTCCCCAGGTCCAGGCCTGCTTCAGATATAATGGTAATCGCTCTCTGGTCACCTGCCAATGCTGCATCTACTACCAGATAGGGCTCTACCTCACCGTTATTTTCTGCTGCCATTCTGGCCAAAATAGAGTCGCTGTCATTTTGAATTGCTTCTCTAGCCATTCGGACGATAGCTGTACCTGAAGCCACAGATTCAAGACATCCTTTTTTACCACAAGTACAAGTGATCTCCCTAGATTCAAAAATTGGGGAATGGCTAAATTCACCTGCAAAACCGGAGGCTCCTTGGTAGATTTTTCCGTCAATGATAATGCCCAGACCAATTCCCCAACCGATGAATATTCCCAAGACATTTTTGTATTGGTCATTATGGCCAAACTTAAACTCCGCTAGGGTCATGGCTCTGGCATCATTCTCAAGGAATACCTTTCTGCCAAGTCTTGATTCAAAATTTTCTACTAGGCCTTTTTTGCCGAATTTAAGATAAGTATGGTTTATTCCATTGACAGAATCAATCAATCCTGGCATTGAAATTCCTACGGCAATGATTTTTTCGTTAGGTAATCCGGATTTTTCCAGATGTGCCAGAATGAAGTCACAAACTTTTTCAAAAGTTTCCTTGTCGTTGTTCAGAGATATTTTTAGTGTTTCAATATCGGTAACTGCTTTATTGGAACTGTTGTAGATAGCAGTTCTAATTCGAAACTTATTGATATCTACTGAAATGACATAGAAGGAATTATCCGCTAGTTTATATAGGTCAGGCTTTCTTCCTCCCTGGGATTCTGCACGTCCATGTTTGATTACTTCCCCAGATGTCATAAGATCACCCAATAAAGAATTAACCGTGGGTAGGCTGATGCCAACCTCACTGCACATCTCACCGGCAGTATTACTGCCTTTTGTGTATAGATTTTTGATTAGCTTCAGTTTATTGATAAAACTTTTGGTTTCAACTACTCCTTCAGTCTTTTCAAGGGCTTTTTTGGGATCGATTAAGTTCATGGGTAAAAATTTAAAAGCTCAATTACGTGAATTTTTGAAGAATTACAAAAGTGCTTTATGAAAAAAATACATTATCAAGTGGCTGTTTATTAAAGAAATGATTTCATGATCTCAATATTCTGCTGGCTTAAAAAAGTTTTTTAATATTGTTCAGGTAGTTAGTGTCAATAAAATGAGATGGCCCTTCTTAGGGCCATCTTATTAATTGTTTCCTCTACCACCTCTACCAGTGCTTGATTCCCGGCTATTGTTGCTACTAGACCTGTTAACAGTACCTGCACTGCTTCTACTATTGGATCTAGATGAAGAATTCACTGCCGGTCCGCTACTTCGGCTAGGTCCATTGCTTCTAACCGCGGTGTTATTTTGCCTCGCAGGAGCTCCAGATCTCACATTAGCGTTTGATTGCCTGTTTGGAGCAGAGCTTTTGACATTAGGGCTTTGCTGCCTTGCAGGGGTTTGCGTCCTGTTGTTTATGGTCGGATTTGCCTGTCTACTTTGTGCATTGCTTCTGACAGCGGCTCCGTTATTTTGGGCATTTCGGTTAGCAGGTTGTGCTACCTGTCTGGTTCTGCTCGGTGTTCCTACACTATTTACATTTGGATTAGCCTGTTTGTTCTGCGTATTGCTTCTGACTGCTGCTCCATTGTTTTGAGTGTTACGGTTGGAAGGTTGTGCAACTTGACCCGCTCTACTTGGAGTTCTGGCACTATTCACATTTTGGTTGCTTCTGCTTCCATTTACTTCCCCATTTACCTGAGCCCTTCTGCTGTTTTGGACATTAGTGCTAGCACTCCTATTGTTATTTTGAGCTGCTCTATAAGGTGCAACCTGACCTTGCCTATTGTTTTGGGCTTGAGGAGCTGCTGCAGAGGACCTTTGTTGGGTTGCAGACCTTTGCTTGTATTCTTCTGCTGAATATGCTCTAGATGGTCTAGCGCTTTCATTATTGGCTCTTGCAGAAGTAATTTGAGGTCTGTACATGTTAAGGTTGTTGTTTTGTACAGTCGCCCTTCCCGGTCTTGTGGAACTGTTGACTTGGTAAACAGGAACTGAAGTCCTTGTAACTCTCTCAATCTCCCTTCTGCTTGGACCTGCTATATAAGTGTTGTTATTGTAAACATAGGTATTGTTGATAATGGTAGTTCTATTGTAAACATTGACAACATTATAATGAGGAACGAAGTATCTATGGTAATGTCTTGCTCTGAATCTTCTTTGTGGAAGGAAAACCCAGTGCCTTGCAGGAATATTGATGTTGACACTGATGTGCATGCCAGGTCCAAGTGGCGCCCAACCGTAGTAACCACCACCAGTTCTCCAACTTACCCAAGCTGGTCCCCATTCATAACCAGGAACCCAAGCCCAGCCATAGAAGTCACTCCAAAACCATCTTCCATAGTGGAACGGAGCCCAGCCCCAGTCATATTGGGAGACCCAGGTATTTCCAAAGTTTGTCATAGTCCAATAGCCATTGGTCACATATGGCTGGAAACCTCTATCAACATATGGAATCCAAACATAGCCATAGTTAGGGTCCATTACCCAATCTCCATAAGGGCTGAGTTCGTTGTAGAAAACTTGGAATGAAACTCCCACAGGAGGAGGTGCTGCTTTTGCTTTGTATGCAAAGCCCAAACCTATACCCAGTATAAGTAAGAAGCTTAACAGATATTTAGTTGCCTTTTTCATAACAGTACGGTTTAGTGTTCTTGTTTGAGTTTACGGCAATAAACGGGCCTAAGTTTTGAATTAAATTAAATCGTTAGAATAAAAATTTAGGAAAAACGTTTTAGCGAATTTTTATTTCAAGATTCTTTTTTGAAATAATTTTCAGTGAAAATAGCAAGGTTCAGATTTCTGTAGGAGCAATTGAAAAATGATTCAAGTTTGGCATCAAAAACTGAAATTTGCTGCAGGGATTACTTAGTAGTTGGGGGGTATTGAAGTCATTTACAAAAACGGGCCCTCTTTTGGGCCCTTTTTTTATTTCGCTTTTACAGCATCAATCTTTTTGGCTATTTCTTCAGCTTCTGCCATTAATTTATCTGCTTCGGTTCTATTGCTATGAGATACCTTATGTGCTTTAGAAAGCAATTCCTTGTAATCTTCCTGGAGTTTTTCCAGCTCTGATTTTTTCTTAAACAGTCCAAACATGATTTATCTTTTCCTAATAAACAATGTTATGAGGATTCTGTTTGATCAATCAAAAAAATCGAATCGGATTTCATTTCGCATTTCATCTTCTTCCGTGACAATTTCATCTGCTTTGAAGTTGATGATTTGTTCGAGTCTTCCCATTAAATTATAATATCTCCAGGCCCCTTCTTTCTTGCCGTCGACCATATTACCTTCTGAAGCCTTATTCCCATTTTCGTGGAAATAAGTCCATTGCCCCTCCGGTTTTCCTTCCTTATAATTTCCCTCTGATTCTTTTTTTCCTGATGTGTAGTAGGTTATTCTTGTTCCATTACCATTTTGCAAAGTTCCTTTTTCCAAGCTTGATTTGCCATCATAGGTGAAATAATCTCCGACATTCATCAGCCTTCCATTGCTCCAGAATTCTTCTTGGCTGAGTTGTTTATTGTCATAAAACAGGCCCCAAACGCCGTCTTCAAATCCAAGAAAATAACTTCCTACAGATTTAAGTTGACCACCGTCATAGTAGTAAAACCATTGACCATTTTCTGATCCTAAAGTGTATTCACCTTCAGCGATGAGAATTCCGATCTTATTAAAATATTTCCAAAGGCCGGTTTTGACATCATTCCTATACTCTCCTATGGAGTAGAGGTTCCCTTCAGGGAAAAAACTTCTCCATAATCCGTCTTTCATGCCATTTTTATACTGTCCGGATACTGAAAGTTTACCGTTCGCATGGTATTCCACGTACTCGCCAATAGGAAGGCCAAGTTCGTAAGTTTTTTTCTTTGAGAGACTTTTATTTGGAAAGTATTCTTCCCAGGTTCCCACGGGGATATCGTTTTCGTATTTTTCTATTCTGGCAATTCTTCTATTCTCATAAAAGAATTTCCATTCCCCTGTTCTATTGCCGTTTTGGTCATAAATTTTTTCTGACTCCACCACCCGTGTTCCTGGAAAGTAAGTTGTCCATTTGCCAATCCTTTTTCCATTTTTGAATTCTCCCTGTTCTTCAACCAATCTTTCCATGGAGTATCTTGTGAAATTGCCCTCCGGTCTGTTGTTTTTGTAGGTGGTTTCTACAATTAAAGTTCCGTAGATATCAAATTCCTGATATGCCCCTTCCTGACTGTCCATGTCGTAATTTCTGACCACAGCCTTTTCACCATTGGAATAAAAGGAAATCCACGTTCCATGTTTTTTACCATTGACAAATTGTCCTTCTGTTTTTACTTGTCTTGGGTTAAAAAATGAAGGTTGGTTCTCTCGGCCATAATACTCCTTATAAGGTCCTACTAAGACACTGTCTTTGTAAATTTGCTCTATTTTTAGTGTCCCTGTGTTGTCATATTCTCGGTAAAGACCGCTTGGTACATTGTTTCTGTAATCTATTTCCAATCTTTTGTTGCCATTTGGATAGAAAACAGTAGCCAATCCCTCCCTTTTGCCAAGATCGTAGTTAATAGATTGCACTAATTGGCCGGTCTTGGGATTTTCAAATTTCCACATTCCCTCCATCAGTCCATTATTCATGATTCCGGTCCCAACTAATGTGGAATCGGCATTATAAATGGAAATAATATTTGGACGCCCTTGGGCGATAGCTGTGAATGAAATGGATAATAGCAGGAAAAAGCTAAAAATATATTTCATAAGAGAAATTTCAATGGTTCATATTTCATACGGAAACTGCGTACTTCGGTTCTAAATTAGCTTAAATATGTGAATTTAGAAAAAATGAAGAATGATATTCCAAGATGCTTTTTACCAAAAGGCTCAACTTTTGCTTCATGTCATTAATATCTGCTTCCATATCAAGTTTTCTCCATATTTGAATTTGACTTGAATCTTTGATAGTTGATTTAAGATTATTCTGTGTCAGTCGAAAACTTGAATGAATTATCTTTCCATAGTCAAAAATTGACTCACCAACTGATAATTGGTAGACTCGGTGTGAGTAGACCCAATCTTCGGGATTGGATAGAATTATTTTATTTCCGATGGATATGAAGATAAAAAAGCCTTTACCCCACCAGTTTAAAAGTCTAATGTTGAAACCAGTGTCTTGATTGAAATCCCGAACAATGTCCAATACTTGATAAGGTAATCCGTCTAATTGGTTTCCCTTGCTGATTTTACTGCCTTTAGATTGAGGAAAGATAGAAACAAGGAAATCCTGAGGGAAATCATTGGCGACCTCCGTCAGGATTTGCAGGAGAAGATTGGTCTGCTGATTGAATTTTTTGAAAAAAGGCTCAGCTTCGTTAAAAAAAGACAAATCAAGTTTTTGGCTTTCTTCCATATGTGGTTTTACCAGTTCAAGAGCGCTGATGCCCATGCAAAGCCACTACCGAAAGCAGCCAAGCAGACCAAGTCGCCTTCTTTTAGTCTTTTCTGTTCCCAAGCTTGACTAAGCGCGATAGGAATGGTTCCGGCTGTGGTATTTCCCAAATACATGATATTGTTGAATACTTTCTCATCGGCCAAGCCCAATTTTTGTTGGATGTAGTTGCTGATTCTAAGGTTAGCCTGATGGGGGACTAAAAGGTCAATTTCAGATTTATCCTTGCCATTGGCATCCAAGGCCTCTTGAATCACTTCTGAAAAACGCACTACCGCATGCTTGAATACAGCGTTTCCGTTCATTTTTAAGAAGAAGTCACCTCTATCAATCATTTCAGGTGAGATCCTGACTTTTGTGCTGCTACTTGGTGCCAGACAGAATAATTCCTCGGCATACTGGCCTTCGGAGTGTAGGTGAGTGGAAAGAATTCCTGGCTGATCATTTGCGACAGCTGTCAATACTGCGGCACCTGCTCCATCTGCAAATATGACCGCACTAGATCTACCCTCGTCACTTTTGTCCAATGCTGAAGACTGGATCTCTGCACCGACAACAAGGATGTTTTTATACATGCCTGTCTTGATAAACTGGTCTGCTACGGAGAGTGCATAGATAAATCCCGAACAGGCATTTCTGACATCTAAGGCGCCAATATTTCGCATGCCAAGTTCTCTTTGTAGCAGTACGCCATTTCCCGGAAGGAAATAATCCGGTGTGATCGTGGCAAAAACTATGAAATCAATGTCATTTGCTGTCAATCCTGACCTTTCCAATGCCATTCTGGATGCGGCGGCCGACATGCTTGTGACAGTGTCTTTACCGGGAGAAAACCATCTCCTCTCATGAATCCCTGTTCTTTCGACAATCCAATCATTGTTGGTGTTCATGATACTGGATAGGTAATCGTTGGTGATGATATTTTCAGGGACATAATGACCTACACCTATAATTCTAGATTTTTTCATGGATTTCCAGTTATATTGGGTTAGCTGATCAATAAGTTCAGCAAATTGTTATGCATTGCATACAAATATCCCATTTCATTTTTGTTTTACAAAAACAAATAAATGGAATGAATTTGGTTTCATTTTAGGTAAATATCAGAGACGGCCCTCGCTTTTAAGTTTCCAATAACGGTAAAGTCCTGCCACAGACATCCAGCTCGGATTGGCATATTCATATATTTGGATCAGCTCTTCGTTGCATCCTTCTTTCGCTAGCTGATTGTGTGTGTAATCCATGAATTTCGGGATTACCTCTTTGTGATCAACACTTTCTTCAAAAAAAGGTTTGATCCACATCGCCCAATCATTCAAAATATATGAGAGGGAATCAAGGTGCCAGTCTATGGCATTGACTACCCCAAAATGGGTCAGATAAAGTGCGCTTGGCTGCTCTGCTTTGAGGATAGCAATGGAATTTTTCCAAGCTTCAAGATCAATATCAGGTGGAGGGCAAGGTGGGACCACTGGTCCATGCTCGATTTTCACTCCTGCAATATCTCCCGTAAAGATGATGTCGTTGTATTTCCAGGCGATATGATGGCTGGCATGACCGGGAGTATGGAGGGCTTTTATGGTAACATCTCCAAAAATCAGGGGTTCTTCATGGGAAACACTAAATATTTGAGAAGGGTCAATTGGCCTCATTTTTCCCCAAAGTCTGTCCATATCATTTCCATAAATCTGGGCGGCTGAATTCCAAAGTTTTTCTGGACTTGCTAAGTGTGGAGCTCCGATAGGGTGGACATAAATAGAAGCACCTAATTCTGCAAATTTCCATGCCGCACCTGCATGGTCAAAGTGAATATGGGTAAGGAGTATATGTTTGATGTCCTCAACTTGGAAACCGAGTGTGTTGATACCTTTCTTTAATTGTTCGAATGTGCTTTCTGGTCCGGTTTCAATGAGAATTGGACCTATAGAAGTTTCAATCAAAAAGCTGGCGATGGCTTCCTGGGTGTCAAGAAAATTCAAATCGATGATGTGTATATTTTCCATTATCCAAAAAGGGTATAATTACCAAATTGGTCCATAGGAGAGGTTTTTCTGATAATTGCAGGATTATCGTTATGAACACTGTTGACCAATGGTGAAACAGTATAGCTGAGCATTTCATCGCCAGGAAAAGTTTTAAGCATTTTTAATAGCTCTTCCTCAGTGCTGTATTTGTCCAGCCATTTTTTTTCATCTTCTTTTTTCAAGATAACAGGCATCCGGTCATGCACCTCTGATACCAAGGGATTTGGGCTGGTTGTCAAGATTAGAAATGTATGGTTACTTTCTCCAAATTCGTCTTCAAATTCTTCCCATATGCCGGCAAAAGAAAAAGCCTGTTCATCCGCCATGGTAAACCGATAGGGTATTTTGGTTTTTTTTCCGAGTTTTTTCCATTCGAAGAATCCATCAGCTGGGACAAGGCATCTTCTGGTGTTGAAAGACTGTTTGAAAGAGATTTTTTCATTAACGGTCTCTGCTTTGGCATTGATGAATTTTTGGGAAACAGGTTTGTTTTTAGCAAAACCTGGTGTAATGCCCCAATAGAAAAAAGAAAATCCTTTGGGGCTGTCCGATGTGATGACAGGAACGAGTTGGGTTGGGGAGATATTAAACCTGGGTTTGAAGTCAGCAAGCATTTCAGCCTGAAATCTTTCTTCTAATTGTATTTTACTTTTGTTAAGGGAATATCTGCCGCACATAATATTGCTTTTTTGGAAAATTACTGATTGCCAGTGATAAATTCAAATGCCCTTTTTTCAGACCAATAAATATCTTCCTTTTTTCTTGGGCTAAATCCCACATGTCCCCCATATTTCGGGAATTCCATCCAAACATGATCAAGCTTTCTGGCAAGGTTGACAGGGAAACATCTCTCACTCAAAAAGGGGTCATTCTGAGCATTCAGGATCAAGGCAGGAACTTCAATGTTTTCCAGAAAATAAAGGGATGAGTTTTGTTCGTAATAATCATGGGCATCATCAAAACCATGCAAAGGACCGGTATAATGGTCATCAAAATCCTGGAGTGTTTTGATTTTCCTCAAAATACCTGTGGGGATTTCTTTTGGAAATTTAAGCGCTTTTTTGAGGACCTTTTCTCTTAAGGTTTTGAGAAACCTTTTGGCATAAATGATATTCTCTCCCGTTGATATTTTCACGCTGGAACTTTCAAGGTGTAGGGGAACTGAAATGGCTACTCCTTTTTTGATTTTTTGACTTCTGTCTCTATCCTCGCCTAAATACTTTAAGGTGAGATTGCCCCCGAGACTGAAACCGACCAGATAGATACTGTCATAGTTTTGGGAAGCATACTTGACCACAGTGTCAAGGTCATAGGTGGCCCCTGAGTGATAGAAGATTGGCCTGTTGTTCAATTCCTCACTGCAGCCCCTAAAATTCCAATTGAGTACATCAAATCCATTGGTAAAGAATTGTCTCGCCATGCCTTTCATGTAAGGACGTTGGCTGTTTCCCTCCAGGCCATGGCTGATGATCACCAGACTTTCGGATCCATTTCTTAGCCAATCAAGGTCTAAAAAATCCTCATCAGGAGTGCTAATTCTTTCTCTTTCAAAAGGTAATGGTGGTGTTGCCCGGAAAAGGCTGGGAACAATTGTTTGCAAGTGACCGTTAAAAAGCCACTTAGGGTAATCGTAATCTGTGTTTTTGGTAAGAGGCATTTTGAAACAAAACCAATTGTTTATCGCTTTATAAACCTGAAAATACTACTATTAAATTTGAATAAAGACATTTTAACAACTATTTTTGGACTCCTTAAAATTTGACTAGGATAATATAAGCATATGGCCGAAATAATAAGAATGCCGAAAATGAGCGATACCATGGAAGAAGGGGTGATCGCAGCGTGGTTAAAGAAAGTAGGAGATGTCGTAAAACCTGGGGATATACTTGCTGAAGTAGAGACCGATAAGGCTACCATGGAACTGGAGTCTTATGAAGAAGGTGTATTGCTGTACATCGGTGTGGAAGAAAAGGACGCTGTGCCTGTCAATGGAGTGATTGCCATCATAGGTGAAAAAGGTGAGAATATAGATGCTTTGCTGAAAGATATCAAGAGCGGAGGAGCTGCTGAAGCAAAGTCAGAAAATAAAAAAGAAGCTTCAAAAGTGGAGGAACAACCAACTGTTAAAAAGCAAGAGGCAACTGAAACCATTGATGTATCAGGTATCAACGCTACTGTCATCACCATGCCCAAAATGAGTGATACCATGACAGAGGGTACGATCGCAACTTGGTTGAAGAAAGTTGGCGATCAAGTTAAATCAGGAGATATTATTGCAGAGGTGGAGACTGATAAGGCTACCATGGAGCTTGAATCTTATGAGGATGGTACATTGCTTTATATAGGAATAGAAGCGGGAGATGCTGTTCCTGTAGATGGCGTGATTGCTATCATTGGAGAAAAAGGAGCTGATTACGAGAAACTATTAAAGGCACATAAAGCCAACCAAGGTGCAGCTGAGGCACCTGCTTCGGAAGAGCAAAAAGAAGAGAAAGCACCTGAAGTGAAGAAAGAAGAAGCACCAGTGGCACAGAGCTCTGCACCAGCTACTAGCAGTTCTTCTTCTGATGGTGGCAGGGTGAAAGCTTCTCCCTTGGCGAAGAAAATGGCTTCTGAAAAGGGCGTTGATATTTCCTTGGTAAAAGGTACCGGCGAAGGTGGTAGAATTGTCAAAAGAGACGTTGAAAACTTCAATCCAGCTGTGGCACAGGCAGCAGCAGCGCCGACCGCTATGGCGACAAGTGCACCGGCAGTGGGTCAGGAGTCCTTCAAGGAAGAGAAAGTTTCGCAAATGCGTAAGGTGATTGCGAAGAGACTGGCAGAAAGTAAGTTCACAGCCCCTCACTTCTACCTGACCATGGAGATCAACATGGATAAGGCCATTGAAGCCAGAAAGAGCATGAATGAAATTTCTCCAGTGAAGATTTCCTTCAATGATATGGTGATCAAAGCAGCAGCTGCAGCATTGAGACAGCATCCAAAGGTGAATTCTTCTTGGTTGGGAGATAAAATCAGGTACAATGACCATATCCATATCGGTATGGCAGTAGCAGTTGAAGAAGGATTGCTTGTTCCTGTGATTCGCTTTGCAGACAGCAAATCATTGTCTCAGATTTCCAATGAAGCCAAAACTTTAGGAGGAAAAGCCAAAAACAAAAAACTTCAGCCGAAGGATTGGGAAGGCAATACGTTTACCATTTCCAACTTAGGTATGTTTGGTATCGATGAGTTTACAGCTATCATCAATCCACCTGATGCTTGTATCTTGGCAGTAGGTGGTATCAAAGAAACCGTCATTGTCAAAAATGGACAGATGCAGGTAGGGAATGTGATGAAGGTGACCTTGTCATGCGATCACAGGGTTGTGGATGGTGCAGTAGGTTCCGCATTCCTTCTGACATTAAAAGGACTGTTGGAAGATCCGGTGAGAATTTTGATCTAAAACAAAAACGAAATATGCCAAAAAGTCCTGATTTGTCAGGACTTTTTGTTTTTAGTATGGTTATTGAAATGAGAATTGATATTATAAGATATTGGGATATTAGCTCTGCTTCCACTTGGAGCCGGTTTCTTTATTTTCACATAAGCCCCGAATATCGCGAAGCCAATATCCAATATCGCGTAGCAAATATCATTTTCAATAGATTTCAAAAAGTATATTTCATCTAAAATCTTGAATCTTTTGCCTTAAAATTTAAGTCTTAAAAAAAATGGAGAAAATAAAATCAACTACCGTCGTAGCCATCAAACACAATGGTGAAGTAGTCATAGGAGCAGATGGTCAGGCCACACTGGGCAATACGGTAGCCAAGAGTACGGTAAATAAAATTAGGAGATTACAAGGAGGAAAGATTGTTTCCGGATTTGCAGGGTCCACAGCTGATGCCTTTACCTTATTGGAGAAATTCGAAGAAAAGTTGGGTGCTTATGGCAATAATATGAAACGTGCTGCGGTGGAACTGGCAAAGGAATGGAGAATGGACAGGATGCTGTCTAAGTTGGAAGCTATGATGATTGTTGCAGATAGTCAGGATATTCTGATCATTTCCGGCACAGGAGATGTGATTGAGCCTGATATGGAGATTGCCACAATCGGATCTGGAAGTATGTACGCACAATCTGCAGCCCGTGCCCTAAAAAAATTTGCCCCTCAGCTCACTGCTGAAGAAATGGTCCGAGAGAGTTTGGGAATTGCCGCTGATGTCTGTATCTATACCAACCATAATTTGGTGGTGGAGAAGGTTGTTAAATAGGTTTTTTCAGGCTTCTTACTACAATTGATATATCTCCAGTGTCTATTAAAACAAGGAAAGTGTTTCAACTTAAAAGACTTTCCTTGTTGCCCTAAATTCCATTTATTTAAAATGTATAGAGGGGCCGAATTTACTTTTACCCTGCTTGACCCAAACGGGAATCAATGCAATTTTCTCTTAAAGTCGTTTATTTTTGCTTTTTTTGAGGTAGACAATCAAAATGAAAATTATCGCTCCTGCAAAATAGAAAGGCCAAAGGGTAACCAAACCAACCACAAAGGTCAAGAATACCTGCCATCCGTTATCCAGTGCATTAAAAATCCTCACCCAAAACCCTTTCTTTTTAGGAGAATTCAATTCGTATGGCAATTCTTCATAGAATTGAACCTGTAGAGAACTGAATTGTATCTGTTGGCTAAGATAGTTGAACTGTCCCTGCATTGACTCAATTTCTGTTCGGACCTGATTTAGATTTCTTTCTATTTCTAGAATATCTTTTACTTCGTTTGCCTTAGAAAGGATTTCTCTATACCTTCTTTCCAATTCTTTTTTGTTTTGGATGCGTGTTTGGAGGTCATAGTATCTTTCGGTCACATCTTCCACATTAGAGTATTTGTTTTCAACCCTGAAAGCGATTTTGGCAATAGTATTCAAAAGGCTATCGTATTTTTCAGAAGGGACTCGGATACTGAGGAAATAACTTTTACGGAAATTGTCATTACTTTGACTTTCATTTTCCAGATAGGCATTGAATCCTCCTAGCATACCTTTGATCTGATTATAATCTTTGTCAACTGCTTCAGACTGGAAGTTTATACCACCAGAGCGCACCAATTTCTGGCTGATATCGGGAGATAGGAGTTTAGATTCTAAAGTCTCTTGAGAATGTTTGGACAAAGGGATATATTCTTCCATGTCAGTGGTGACCATAGGTTCTGGAGGTCTTCCACTAATGTTGATAGCGTCTTCATTGCTATGATTAGAACAGGCTGCAATGATAAACGCTAAAGTAAAAATAAGCTTCATAGGATGCTCGGTTAAAATCTATCAAAATTTAACGAAAAAGATCGGGATTTTTATATATAATAAAAATAGGTTGTTAGTGCTATCCTACCTGATGTAGAGATGTGAGATGGTTAGAATCGATACCTTCTTGGAAGCCTAGAAGGTTGAATTTCACAAGTAAAGCAAATATTGTTTATGTTTTCTTTCAGTCAGATTTAGGGAGGATGTTTTTGAACCTCAGTTTTTATACCTGCCTTTTCAAAATTGACCTTGAGAGAAAATCAAGCTGATCCTATTTTTTAAGATTTGATGATCAGTATCTAATGGGCTTATACATTCACTTCTAAATTTTACAGAGCTGAAGAGTTATTCAATTGACAAGCCATCAGGCGTTGAATTCCTGTATGTTGGCAGGAAAGGAATTGTATATTGGACATTTTTTTTAATTCTATAATTTGACCTTTTTTACTAACTCTTTAGCAGAAACCACCGCACCCTCCTTATATCCTGGTGATTGGGTTGCCGTCTCAGTACCTCCAAAAAACAATTTATTTCCTAAATAACCCTGTTGTAATAAGGGATGTCCATTATTTTGATGAGGTCTTTGAATGATTTGACTACCTGCTGATATAAACTCATCGGTCCACACTTTATCAAAATAAGCCAAAGGTGGAGAAGCTTGGTCTCCTTATAATTAGTTGAGTTGTTTTAAAACAAGCTCTTTTCTCAATTATTGACTGTAATAAGCTTCCCCACCATGTAAAAATCCAGTAAAGCCGAGTTTATCCTCTTCAAAATTCATGTGGTCAAACATTTACTCTATTATCCCTGCATGACTGTAATAGTATTCCAGAGAAAGTCCACTCAGTCCTCATCCCACGATAGCTACTTGTTATTTGGTTTTCATGCTGCTTTGGATGAATTGGTCATGAATTAGATTAATGAAAATAATAATACCTTCTTCCAAAGACCATTTTACCCTTCTAATTGTTTAACATCTCATTTCTTTTGCATCAGCTTTTTCTAATGCATCAATTTAATTCCTCTTCTTTTTAAAACTTCATATCCGATTTCTGGGTTATACCTACAGTAAACAATACCAATATGGAAAATACAGCAGCAAGGAAGACAAGTAAGATAGATCCCAGAACCAAAATCATCACAGGTTATGTCAACCATGTGCTTGAAAACGGATCTGAACCTTTGTCTGTCTATAAATTTGCCAAGGAACTCAAAATGAATGAGGCCGATTTTTACGCCTACTTTACCTCGTTTGAGGCTGTCAAATCAGCAGTTTGGGGCAAACTATTCGACGATACCATCCAAAATTTGGAAGCCCAGGAAGTATTCAAAGAGTACAGTGCCAGAGAAAAACTGCTCGGTTTCCTATTTACATTGGTAGAAGAACTGAAAAAAAACAGATCCTATTTGCTTTCCCTTTATGCCGGCCAAAAAGATTTGAAAAAACTCTTGCCACAGGAGGTGAAAACATTCAGAACCAAATTCAAAGATTTTGCCAATGAGATCATATTGGAAGGGAAGGAAACAGAAGAGATCGCCAGCCGTCCGATTATCTCAGAAAGATATGATGAGGCGCTTTGGTTACAAGTTTGGTTTGTATTCCAATTTTGGTTGAAGGATACTTCTCCTTCATTCGAAAAAACGGATGCAGCCATTGAAAAATCAGTAAATCTGGCTTTCGACCTGATGGGCAAAAGTGCATTGGATACCTTTATAGATTTTGCGAAGTTTTTATACCAGAATAAATAATCAACAGGAATCATGGAGAGCAAGATCAGAGAGCAGGAGAGTATTCCTACCTCCAAAGTGCAGCGTGCCGCAAAGTTTATCAAAACCGGAGCGAAAGTAGGGGGCAATTATGTTAAGCATTATGCCAAAAAAGTAGTGAATCCTTCTTTGACAAAGGAGAACCTACACAATGAAAATGCCAATGATATCTACAATTCACTGAGCGAACTGAAGGGGTCTGCCTTGAAAGTAGCACAGATGATGTCGATGGATAAAAACATTCTTCCAAGGGCTTATCAGGACAAATTCACCATGGCGCAGTACAGTGCACCTCCTTTGTCTTATCCGCTTGTAGTGAAGACATTCCAAAAATATTTTGGTAAAACGCCAGAAGCCTTATTTGAAACTTTCACCAAGTCAGCGGTCAATGCCGCTTCTATTGGGCAGGTTCATCAGGCGACCAAAGATGGGAAGAAACTGGCTGTTAAAATCCAATATCCCGGTGTTGCAGATTCTGTTAGCTCTGACCTGAAATTGGTCAGACCATTTGCTTTGAGATTGCTCAATATGAATGAACGGGAGCTGGACCACTATATGGAAGAAGTGGAAAGCAAGTTGATAGAAGAGACCGATTATATCCTTGAGGTGCAGCGTTCCTTGGAAATTTCAGCAGCCTGCAGCCATATCGAAGGTTTGACTTTTCCCGGGTATTATGAGGAGATGAGTTCAGACCGTATCATCACGATGGACTGGATTGAAGGAAAGCATATCAAAGAATGGTTGGAGACCCACCCTTCTCAGGAAGCTAAAGATAAAGTCGGTCAATCTCTTTGGGATTTCTACCACCATCAGGTGCATAACCTGCAGCAGGTTCATGCAGATCCTCATCCTGGGAATTTCATCATTACCGAGGATAATAAGCTTGGAATCATTGACTTTGGTTGTGTGAAGATCCTGCCACAGGATTTTTACCAAGGATATTTTGCCTTGATCAAGAAAGACATGCTGCTCAATGAACAAGAACTTAATGAGGTATTTTATGGTCTGGAGTTTATTTCTGACAAAGATACAGAAGAAGAGAAAGCCTATTTCAAAGGAGTATTCAAAGAAATGATTTCCTTATTGGGCAAACCGTTCCATTCCGAAACCTTTGATTTTGCAGATGATTCCTACTTTGAGCAAATCTTCCAATTGGGAGACAGGATTTCCAATGACAAGATGTTTAAAAAGTCCCGTCAGGCAAGGGGTTCTAGGCATGGATTGTATATCAACAGGACGTATTTTGGTTTGTATAATTTACTCAATCAATTGCAGGCAAATATCACGACTACCAAGCCGGATTGGTTAAAATAATTCAGAAAAGTTGTTTCAATCACCATAAACCACCTTGGGAAACCAGGGTGGTTTTTTGTTGCACCGATTGATTAATTTAGAAAAGGAGATTTGAAGTATTTACTTTTTTAAATTCAGATATTTCGAGGGTCTAAAAAAAGTATGAAGGGCTGTTCATTACCAAATAGGTAACTTGAAACCAAACCTAAGCGTAATCTATAAAGGGCTAAAGGGCCGTTCCGTATCAGCCCATAGGGTGAAATCCTGGGTTAAAGATTCCAAATGCATCAGATTAGGCCTGAAGGGCCGATCTGTATGAGACTGGGATGCAATCCCAGGTTAAGGATCGGATATCCATCACCGGTGATTGAAGCGAAATGCCCTATCAAATCATGATAATTTGGTTTTTGGATCAATTCAATTTGATGAAAGGTATGTTGGGGATTATACAGATCGGCTCTTCATGCCTTTTTTCATTCCAAAAAAAAGTCTAAAAACATAGAGCTAAAGGTAGTATAATCTCACTTTTAAGGCCATTATCATTAATTAGATTTTATTGCTATTAAGTTTACTAAAAACAATTGTTAACTATATGTTTTTTATTTATCATTGATAATAATTCATTTAAATAATAGGAAAGATATTTTATGAAAAGTTACTTATTAAGTTTTGTTTGCTTTTTTATTTTAGTTTTAGAAGTTAGCGGTCAAGTCCAAAGAGACAGAGAGCTTATTTATCGGATAGGAACAGGTACTGCAATAGATGGGAATAGTGGTTTTTGGGCAGTTAATTTTATTAATGAATTGAGTTATTATGCCACTCCAAGGTTTTCCATCAATCCGTCCTTGACTTATTTTGCATCAGTTGCAGATTTTGATCTTCTTGGCGGATATTGGACTCCAAGGATGAATGGTGAAAACGTGGAAACATTTGTATCGAGCTTGTTCACTGATGTCAGATTTCAGTATGATATCATCAAGACCAAAAATGATTTTAGATTGGGAATTGGTTTTGGCCCTTCGTTTCAATATGGAGGTGATGGCATACATGGTGGTTGGGTGTTAAATGAGTCTGGTAGCTACGACAGTGTTTGGCGTGTAGAAAGACATGCAAGATTAGGCTATGTAACTCAAGTGACTTTCGACTGGCAGGGTAAAAATGTCAACCGGAGAAATACATTTGGCATAAGTATGTCATCCTTTGATGGGTATTGGCCATATTATTTAATGGTGAATTACAGGTTAGGGTTTAAGTTGTAAAAACCTTGAGTTCTCCATGAACTTGAGGGTTTGAGTTTCGGTACGTATGTGAGACATAGGAACTGTTTACTAATTGATTTAATTGACAATACCCTTAAAAGATGAACCCTTCGAGTACGTCGGGACGAACGCAAAGTATAAAAAAAGCTGACCTCGAAAAAGGTCAGCTTTTTAATTTATTGTCTTAAGTTTACGGAATTCTTCGGGACAAGCTTTACGTCTTATATCTAAATAATAATTATCCGATAGATACTCTTTTGAAAGCAGCTACAGTCATACCTTTGCTTACGCCGTCAAGGTATTGAGCGATAGACTTGCTGTTGTCTTTTACGAATGCCTGGCTCAACAAAGTGTTTTCTTTGTAGAATTTCTGCAATTTACCCATGGCAATTTTCTCTAACATCTCTTCAGGCTTGCCTTCTTGTCTGGCTTGCTCTTTACCAACTTCGATTTCTCTTTCGATAGTAGAAGCGTCCACACCGTCTTTGTCAACGGCAACAGGGTTCATAGCAGCAATTTGCATTGCCACGTCTTTACCAGCTTCTTCAACTTCAGCACCGTTTACATTAACCAATGCAACCAATACACCTAATTTACCATTAGAGTGGATATAAGGAACTACTGCTTCTCCTTTCACTACTTCGTAGTGGGAGATTTCGATTTTCTCACCGATTTTACCGGTCATCTCTACGATTTTGTCGGCAACAGTGATGTTTTCAAATGGAAGGGCTAGGATTTGCTCAACTGAAGTAGCTGCGTTTTTAGTAGCCAAGTCCAACAAAGTGTTAGCAAAAGCAACGAATTCTTCGTTTTTCGCTACGAAGTCAGTTTCGCAGGTCAAAGAAAGCAAAGTACCTGTAGCACCGTCAGCGCTTACAGCAGTTACGATAGTACCTTCTTTGGTTTCACGGTCAGCTCTTGAAGCTGATACTTTTTGACCTTTTTTTCTTAGGATGTCAATAGCTTTTTCGAAATCACCTTCTGCTTCAGTAAGGGCTTTTTTACAGTCCATCATACCGGCACCGGTCATTTGTCTCAATTTGTTTACTTCTTGTGCAGTAATAGCCATTTTTTAGTCAATTTATGAGATTAAACTTTTTTCTTTCGTTGTGATTGAGACCTGACAGGTTTTTAAACCAAACAGATCTATATGTTATTGAAAACCTCAGAGGTTGAAGTAAATTTTTCCACTTACATTAAATGGAGTTGAAGCCTCAAAGGTTTGGTAAAAACAAAAAATTGAACACAGGCCGGAACCGTATGTTCAATCTTTTGAATTCATAAAATCAAAGTGGATTACTCTTGAGTTTCGGCGTCCACAGCTTTCTTTGCTTCTTCCTCTTCAGAAAGTTTAGCATCTTCTTTGTCTCTTTTCCTTTCGGAAAGACCTTCTTCGATAGCTGTTCCAAACGCTTTGATCAGCAAAGAGATTGATTTATAAGCATCGTCATTAGCAGGGATTGGGAATTCCACCTCATTAGGGTTAGAGTTCGTATCTACCAATGCGAATACAGGGATACCAAGCTTTTGTGCTTCTGCGATAGCGATATGCTCTCTTTTGATGTCAACGACAAATAAAGCAGCAGGAAGTCTTGTCAGGTCAGCGATACCGCCCAATACAGATTCCAATTTCTCTCTTTGTCTGGTGATCATCAGACGCTCTTTCTTCGCAAGGTTCTTGTAAGAATCTTCTTTCATCATTTTGTCGATGGAAGACATTTTCTTCAAGGATTTACGGATAGTAGCGAAGTTGGTCAACATACCACCTAACCATCTTTCGGTTACGTAAGGCATGTTCAATCTTCTTGCTTCTTCCGCTACCAAGTCTTTCGCCTGCTTTTTAGTAGCGACGAACATAACTTTTTTGCCTGAGCGAACGATCTGCTTGATTGCGTTGGATGCTTCTTCGAGGCAAACAAGCGTTTTGTTTAGGTCAATGATATGGATACCGTTCTTCTCCATGAAGATATACGGCGCCATTCTTGGATCCCACTTTCTCGTCAAGTGTCCAAAATGAACACCAGCATCCAGTAAGTCTTTATATTCTATTTGTGCCATTAATAAATAAGATAGTTTCGATATAAAATTCGAAGTAAATCCAGATTAACGTTTAGAGAACTGGAATCTTCTTCTTGCTTTTCTGCGTCCTGGTTTCTTACGTTCAACCATTCTTGGGTCTCTGGTAAGGAATCCTTCTTTTTTCAAGGCAGGTCTGTGTTCGATATCAAATTCGCACAAAGCTCTGGCAATTGCCATTCTAGCAGCTTCAGCTTGTCCTTTAATACCACCACCGTCTACATTGATCTTAATGTCATAAGAACCGTCAACTCCTACTAAAGAGAGTGGCTGTTTTACAACGATCTGGTGCAAGTCAAAGGGGAAGTAAACTTCGATCGCTCTGTTGTTAACAGTGATCTCACCTTTACCTGGCTTCATGTAGATTCTTGCAACAGATGTCTTTCTTCTACCGATTGTATTGATAATTTCCATGAACTGCAAAGATTAGAGTTTGATTTCTTTAGGTTGCTGTGCTGCATGAGGATGCTCAGAACCATTGTAAACGTAAAGGTTTCTGTACAATTCTCTTCCCAATCTGTTTTTAGGAAGCATTCCTCTTACAGCTTTCTCTACCAAAATAGAAGCAGATTTTTGCTTCAATAATTTTGGCGTAGAAATACGCTGTCCACCTGGGTAACCAGTGTGACGAACATATACTTTTTCGTCCATCTTTCTTCCGGTCAACCTAACCTTGTCTGCATTGATGACAATCACGTTGTCTCCGCAGTCCACATGAGGAGTGTAAGAAGGTTTGTTCTTACCCCTAAGGATTTTTGCAACCTCACTGGCAAATCTACCTAGTACTGCAGACTGGGCATCCACTACCACCCAGTTTTTCTCTACAGTCGCAGCATTTGCTGATACGGTCTTGTAGCTTAATGTATCCACTGTGTAAATGTTTAATTATTAGCTTGTTAAATATACTTCACCCTCAAAAAGGGACACAAAGATAGAAGTAATTTCTTTTTATTGCAAAAGAAACAACATTATTGCCCACATTTTCTACGAGTTAGCGGTTTTTTTCCAGTTGTTTGACCAATACCTCAAAGTCTTTTGGGTAAGGAGCCTGGACTTCTATCCTTTCTCCTTTTACCCCATCGAATGCGATGGCATAGGCATGGAGCGAAACACGCTGCATGATGGGCAATTCATCAGTGCCTTTTTTGAGATTAAATCGCCGTTTTAAGGCAGATAAATAAAGTGGTTTGCCACCATACATTTCATCACCACATATCGGGGACTTCAAATGTGCCAAATGAACCCTGATCTGATGCAGTCTCCCTGTGATGGGTCTACATTCTATCAAGGAATGCGCATAATAGGTCCTCAGGGTTCTGAAGATTGTCTGAGCAGGCTTGCCTTCTTTGGTTATCTTGGCGAGGCCTTTATTGGTCGCGTGGATGTTGCGGTCCACCAGAATATTGTCGTATTCATGGATGCCTTCCACTACTGCATGATAGACTTTATTGACCTTTCTGTCTTCAAACTGTATGGCGATGTTTCTGTAAGCCTCCGGGTGTTTGGCAATTACCAAGCATCCTGATGTCTCCTTGTCCAATCTGTGACACACCTGGGCATCAGGGGTGTATTGCTTGGCCAAGTCCAGAATATTCTGCGCCTCATGCCTGTCGTCCAATGTCGATAAATAGGGAAGCTTATTGATGACAAGGTAATCCTCGTTTTCAAACAGAATCAAGTCCTTAAAATCAATTTTTTTCATGCAGCTTCTACTCCCAATAAGGGCGCAAAATTATGAAATAAAATTCAGTGTAGAAAATATTATCAAAAGAATGTTTTGCAGCGATGTCGCAGTAATTCTGTAGTTGAATATAAAACATAGTTGTCATACTGGTTTAACAATTAAGTCCTTTTTCATCTTTACTGATTTAGCCTTCCCAAATCATGGATGTATTTTTTACCTTTGAATCGAAGATGAAGGAAATAATAATGAAAGAAAGAAATTTTTCTTTACGTACAGTCAACGTCATGCGCTATGTTATGCCTCTGCGGGAAGGAGGTTCCCTGCCAGCTTTGGCGGAAGCGGATGACGGATTCAATTATGTCTTGAAATTCAAGGGGGCAGGACAAAGGGAAAAGGCTTTGATTGCCGAACTTATCGGAGGTGAGGTCGCTAGACTTTTGGGCTTGAAAGTGCCTGAATTGGTTTTTGCCAATCTTGATGAAGCTTTTGGACGCTCAGAAGGTGATGAAGAGATTCAAGATTTATTGAAAGGTAGCCAAGGGCTTAATTTAGGACTGCATTTTTTATCCAAAGCAGTCACTTTTGATCCTGGCGCATCTTCGGTAGATGAAGAGCTTGCTTCTAAGATCGTTTGGTTGGACGCTTATATCACGAATGTAGACAGGACGTATCGCAATACCAATCTGCTGATTTGGAATAGGGAATTATGGCTGATCGATCATGGAGCGTCTTTCCTTTTTCACCATTCTTGGGAAAATTTTGAGAAGCATGCCAAAAGTCCTTTTTCCATGATCAAAGATCATGTGCTCTTACCAATGGCTGGCAAATTGGAAAAAGTAGACCATGAAATGAAATCAAAAATTACCCCTGATAAAATCTCAGCTATTTTGGACTTGGTTCCTGATGAATGGCTGATGGCTTCGAGAGATGTGGAAAGTCCTGACGAAGGGAGGAAAGTTTATGAAGAGTTTTTGTTGTTGAGGTTAGAAAATTCATCTGTATTTGTAAAAGAAGCTCAAGATGCAAGGAAAGCACTTATATGAATATGCCATCATCCGCATTGTGCCAAGGGTAGAGCGGGAGGAGTTTGTCAATGTTGGGATAATACTTTGCTGCAAAAGGGAGAATTACCTTAAAAGTAAAGTGTTGTTGAATGAGCAAAAAATCTTTTCGCTAGACCCAGCAGCAGATATGTTGTTGTTTAAGGAATACTTGGATTCTTTCTCTAAAATATGCAAAGGAGAGAATGTAGGGAGTCCTATTTCAAAACAGGATGTGGCATCCAGATTCAGGTGGCTGACAGCAGTGAGAAGTTCTATGCTGCAAACTTCAAGGCCTCATATCGGATTCACAGATGATCTGGAGAAATCCCTGGATAAATTATTTGAAGAGTATGTGTATTGATGTGCAAATCTTATCGAGCCAAGGTTTGCTCATAGTGATTGAGGAGAAATGGAAGAATTGGTGGCCGAAGAATTTTCTTAGGCCACTTTCTTTTTGTCTTTATCCAGAGGCAATTCAAAACTGAAGACAGAGCCCTTGCCCAAGGTACTGCTGACCGAAATCTTACTTTTGTGTCCTTCAAGGATATGTTTGACGATGGCCAATCCCAGGCCTGTTCCGCCTTTTTCCCTTGACCTGCTTTTTTCTACCCGGTAAAAGCGTTCAAAAATCCGTTTGAGGTCATCAGGTGAAATGCCCTTACCATTATCTTTGACTTCTACCATGATATTGTTTTTGAGCATTTTAAGAAAGACTTCCACTTCACCGCCGTCATTATTGTATTTGATGGCGTTGGATATCAGATTTTGACATACTCTGAAGATTTTATCTTTGTCCGCAATGGTATGATAAGATTTGTCCTTATCATAAAAAAAGCGGATAATCATATCACGTTTTGCAGCTTTGTGTTCAAGTTCTTCAATCACTTCATGAATCACCTCTTTGAGATCAAAAGACTCGAAATGGAATTTGATTACCCCGCTTTCCATCTGATTGAGGGTTAATAGGTCTTGGACCAATTTGTCCAAGGCATTTAGGCTCTTTGCTGCTCTTTTTAAAAACTTCAATCTTACGGATTTGTCTTCTACTGCACCGTCCAATAAGGTGTGGATATAACCCTGAGCAGCGAAAATCGGGGTTTTTAATTCATGGGAAATATCCGCAATAAACTCTCTCCTGAATGCAGCATTCTTCTGAAGGGTTTCGATTTCTTTGTTTTTGGATTGTGCGTAAAGGTTGATGGTTTTGTTGATTTTTTTCAAAGGAGAAATCGAAAGCCTGTCGGATTTGTCGGGGATGCTGGAGTAATCTTTCTTTTGTATTTTTTCCAACACACTGTAGATGTTGCTGATTTCTTTGAAGATCAAAAATTCCAAAGTGACCTGCATCAAAATATAGGATACTGAAAATGAAATAGCACCAGCTACCAGCAAAAGTGATGGAGTCGCATCATCCATTAACAATAAAAAAGCAACCGTAAGGGCTGAGATAGCAACAGCCAAAACCAATGAAATCCCCCGGGAAGTGGTCAGCATAGATTAGCTCATGTCGAATTTATAACCTACTCCTTTAACCGTAGTGATATAATCTTCGCCTATTTTTTCTCTGACTTTTCTGATATGTACATCCACTGTTCTGGCCAATACAAATACATCAGCGCCCCAAATATTCTGCAAAAGATCATCCCTACTAAATACCATATTAGGATTTTTGGCAAGGAAATACAACAGTTCAAATTCTTTTTTGGGTAAAGTGATGGTTTTGCCCGCTTTGTCAATGGTATAGCTGGTGCGGTCAATGATCAAATCTTTGATTTTTATCTGGGTGAATTCCTGTTCTTTCTTGGTTTCTCTTCTGAACAGAGCCGCTATCCTGCTCATCAAAGCCCTTGGCTTGATAGGCTTGGTGATGTAATCGTCTGCTCCCACATCGAATGCAGCTACTTCTGAATATTCCTCAGCTCTTGCAGTCAGAAAAATTACAAAGGTATTTTTCAGTTCAGGGATTTCACGGATTTGCCTGCAGGTTTCCACACCGTCCTGATTGGGCATCATGATGTCCAATAGAATCACATCAGGGTGGAATTTGTTGGCAATTTTCACTGCCTTTATGCCATCTTCAGCAGATTCAACTTCATAGCCTTCCTTTTTAAGGTTATAAGTGAGGAGTTCCACGATGTCCGGCTCATCATCAACGACCAGTACCTTCAGTTTTTGTTTATCACTCATGTATGGATAGCGGGTTAATTTTACGCTATTGTGATGCTAATTTAAAAAAAGCCTTGGTATAAAATCTTATTTGATAAAAAATCATGGGCAAATACAACATTAGGTTCTTTTTAGATACCCATTTGTTAAAATAATGTTACCCAATGATCAATTAATTGTTACGGAGTCCTTTGGCTTCAGTAA
Organism: Fontibacter flavus; assembly: GCF_042432905.1. Classification (NCBI taxonomy): domain Bacteria; kingdom Pseudomonadati; phylum Bacteroidota; class Cytophagia; order Cytophagales; family Cyclobacteriaceae; genus Fontibacter; species Fontibacter flavus. The sequence goes on from NZ_JBHLWI010000036.1 coordinate 30,549, forward strand.
TATCCATATCTAGGGATCCTACCATGAGCCTGGCTTTTATTTTTAAAGGTATTTTATTCATGTCATCAGAAACCCAAACGGTAACAGGCTGCTCGCCTCTAAAAAGCTTGTTTTTGGGCATAACTGGAGAAAAGATAAAGGTATTAAATTCCCCCAGTTTGGTTTTAATATTTTCTCTGCCCTCATAAATGAGTTTAAGATTGTAGATTTCTTTGTCAAAAAAGCCTGGAATAACCACTGTGTCTCCAACTTTTAATTTTTTTAGATCCATCGTCCGAAGGAAATAAAATCCACTGACAATATCCTGAATATTTTCAGGTATAGAATAGTCTTTTGTGTCGACCACATTTTTGTTTTCTTTGTCATAAAGTCTGACATGGGCATTCTTTTTTTGATGGTCAAAGATTACCCGCTCATGTTTTCGGTATTTTCCTTCTTCGATATGTCTGTAAGATTGATAGGGGATTATCTTAGTGGTATCCAGGTAACTTCCCCAGTTGTCATTGACTTTGAAAAGTTTGAATATACCGAGCGTTTGACCATAAACATCTATTTTATAGGCGGGACGGTTATTCATGGACATGATCCTGGGACTTATAATCATTTTGGCTTCTGCGGCATCCAGAAAACCATAACTTACTTTAAAAGTCAGTTCTTCTCCGTTTTTAAAAGCCATATTTTTCTGTCCATAAGCGGTAAATGCTAAGGAAAAGAAAAAAAATGCGACAATTACTGACTTTAATACCTGATTTTTCATTAAATTAAGATTTCTACTGAAAGCTTTTCAAATCTTATTCCAATATTAGCGAAATATTGAACACGGCTAAATTTTGGTACCTAAAAAGTAATAACGTAAACCTTTTTGGCAGAGTTGGGTCTCCAATAATCTATGTTTAATTTAACATTTTCAAATAAACATTTGTAAATAACAGATATGAGTGCAAATACTGAAAAACTGAAAGCCCTACAGCTGACAATTGATAAGCTGGAAAAGACCTATGGGAAAGGCACGGTGATGAAGTTGAGTGACAACAAGGTGCAGGATGTGCCGGCTATTTCTACCGGATCATTAGGTTTGGATATGGCGTTGGGTATTGGTGGGATTCCACGTGGCAGGGTAATTGAAATCTATGGTCCTGAATCTTCAGGTAAGACAACCTTGACGATGCATTGTATTGCAGAAGCTCAGAAAGCTGGAGGACTTGCTGCTTTTATTGATGCAGAACATGCCTTTGATAAGACTTATGCAGAAAAGTTGGGTATTGACACGGAGAATTTATTGATCTCTCAGCCGGATAACGGTGAGCAGGCACTTGAAATAGCAGAGCACTTGATCCGTTCTGGTGCTATTGATATTATCGTCATAGATTCCGTGGCTGCCTTGGTGCCAAAAGGAGAACTTGAGGGGGATATGGGTGACAGCAAGATGGGCTTGCAGGCAAGATTGATGTCCCAGGCATTGAGAAAACTCACTGGAGCGATCAATAAAACCGGGTGTGCCTGTATTTTTATCAACCAGCTAAGAGATAAAATCGGGGTAATGTTCGGTAATCCGGAGACTACAACTGGTGGTAATGCCTTGAAATTCTATGCTTCTGTGCGATTGGATATCAGAAGGATTGGTCAGATTAAGGAAGGTGCTGATAATGTTTTGGGCAACCGCACCAAAGTAAAAGTTGTCAAAAACAAAGTGGCGCCGCCGTTCAAAGTAGTGGAATTTGACATCATGTATGGACAGGGTATTTCCAAAGTAGGGGAGATAATTGACCTGGGAGTGGAATTTGATATCATCAAAAAGGCAGGTTCTTGGTTCTCTTACGAAGGAAACAAACTCGGGCAGGGCAGGGATGCGGTGAAAAACCTCCTTTTGGATAATCCTGAACTGATGGAGGAATTGGAAAAGAAAATCAAAGAGAAAGCAGGTCTTGGCGCTTCGGTTAAAGTAGAACCAGGAGAGGAAGATTAAAAATTAGCTGAAGATTATATTCATCAAAAAGCCCCTGAAGATTCAGGGGCTTTTTGATTAGGTAGCTCTGATGGCTTCAACAGGATCCAGTCTTGCTGCAAGTGTAGCAGGGACTATTCCCGACACCACTCCAATTGCTGAGGAGATTCCCAATCCCAAAATAACATTCTTCAAAGAAAGGACCAGTTCAAGCGAACCTACAGGAATAAAGGTAATGCCATACACGATGATAATGCCAGCAATTCCTCCAATCAGGCTAAGGAAGATGGCTTCAAACAAAAACTGGAAAAGAATGAAGTAATTTTTTGCACCTAAGGATTTTTGGATTCCGATAATATTGGTCCTTTCTTTTACCGAAACGAACATGATATTGGCAATTCCAAATCCTCCCACTAATATGGAGAATCCTCCGATTACCCATCCTGCAGTACTGATGACATCAAAGATAGAACCAATGGTATTCATGATAAACTCCGACTTGTTCAAAGCGAAATTGTCTTCTTGGGTTGGTTTCAGACCTCTTTTTGCTCTCATGGCACCAATGAGCTCGTTTTCTAAAGCTACCAGCCCCACATCATCATCCTTGCCTTTTACCGCGATACTGGGTTCGATGCCATTCTGACCCACAAAATACAGTTTGGTAAAACTGCCATAAGGGATCATCACGGCTTCATCTTTGGAGGCTATTTCAAATAATCCTTCTCCTTCTTCCTCGAATATTCCAATGATGATAAATTTTGAACCCTTTATTTTGAATTCTTTCCCTAGAGGGTCCCTGTTCGGGAATAATGTGTTGGCAATTTTCACGCCTATAAGCGCAACATTTCTTGAAGCGTTAACCTCAGATTCGGTAAAAAATCTCCCAGATTCTAAAGGTAAGTCATACACATCTTTGTATGTGAAGACTACTCCGGTCAGATTCGTTCCTTTATAGGAATTGCTGCCCGCCTGCACAGTTGCATTAGCGCCAGCAGAGAATGTCACGGCTTCTGAGTTTTTAAGTTTATCCTTTAGGAAAGTATATTCTGCGTAAGTATTGTAAGGTCTCCTGAAATATTTCCACCATGGGTAATCAGGCCCACCGACAAACTGAAACCTGTTTACAGTGACAACATTGCTTCCTAAAAAACTGAAGCTGGATTTGATGTTTTTCTCCAAAGAATCCACCAAGGTGAATACTGCGATGATGGCAAAAATACCCACCGTTACACCTAATAGAGATAATATAGTCCTGGTAAGATTTGACTTAAGGGCCTGCATGGCAAACCTCAAACTTTCCCAGATGAGTTTGATATAGATCACGATTTTTTATAATGTGTTAAAAACTAATTCACAAGATAAGTAGTTTTCGGGAGAATTATTGTTAACTTTGCGCTTTTTAAAATGAATCTTAATTGGCAGTAATCAAGCAATTACCTATCCATATATATGAAGTTATCAGACTTTAAATTCGACGTTCCCAAAAAACTCATTTCCTTATATCCAACAGATAATCGAGACGAATCCCGTTTGATGGTTGTCCATAAAAAAACCGGAGAGATTGAACATCGTCTTTTCAAGGATATCATCGAATACTTCGGTGATGGAGATGTTTTTGTCATGAACGATACTAAGGTATTTCCTGCTAGATTGTACGGAAATAAAGAAAAAACAGGCGCCAAAATCGAAGTTTTCTTGTTGAGAGAACTTAACCAGGAGTTAAGGTTATGGGATGTGCTCGTAGATCCTGCGAGAAAAATCCGTGTGGGTAACAAGCTTTACTTCGGCGACAGTGATCTGGTAGCAGAAGTTATTGACAATACTACTTCAAGAGGAAGAACCATCAGGTTTTTGTTTGATGGTACTGATGAAGAGTTTTATAAGACGATTGACTCTCTTGGAGAGACACCTATTCTCAAAGAATATATAGAAAGGAAAGTAGAGCCGGAAGATAGAGAAAGGTACCAGACTATTTTTGCCAAGAATGTAGGGGCTGTAGCAGCGCCAACAGCAGGATTGCATTTTACTCCACATTTGCTCAAAAGACTAGAACTCAAAGGTGTGGCAGTTACCCCTATTACACTTCATGTTGGTTTAGGGACCTTCCGGCAGGTTGATGTTGAAGACTTGACAAAACACAAGATGGATTCAGAGAATTATAACATCCCTGGAAAAACAGTAGAATTGGTTAATGAAGCACTTGATAATAAGAAAAGGGTTGTATCTGTTGGAACAACTACTCTTAAAACGATTGAGTCATCTGTAACAGCCAATGGTAGACTGAAAGCTTCTGAAGGATGGACAGACAAGTTTATCATTCCTCCTTATGACTTCAAAATTGCCAATGCCTTGATTACGAATTTTCACCTTCCGGAATCTACCTTGCTCATGACAGCGGCTGCATTTGGGGGTTATGATCTGATCATGAAAGCATATCAGGTGGCAGTAAAAGAAAAATATAGGTTCTTCTCTTATGGGGATGCCATGTTGATCATCTAATCTTAAAAAGGCCTTTTTAAAGGCCTTTTTTTATTTCATTTTCCAAGAATGCTAAACTTTGCGTACTTTTTACCCTTGATAAGTTGATTAATTGTATGAAAAAATACGCAGTCATTGTAGCTGGAGGGACAGGAACCAGAATGGGAGCGCCAATTTCAAAGCAATATCTTGAAATAGGGGCCAAACCTGTGCTGATGCATACCTTAGAGAAGTTCCATCATGCAGATGCTGATATAGAGTTAATTTTGGTAATCCCTAAAGATGACTTTGATCTATGGGATTCATTTTGCAAACAATACCAATTTGCCATTCCTCATGCGGTAGTGGCGGGTGGAAGCAGTAGGTTTGAATCCGTAAGGAATGGGCTCAAAGCCATTGATGGCGACGTAGGTTTGGTCGCGGTTCATGATGGTGTCCGACCATTTGTAGCATCTGAAGTTATAAAGGAGAGCTTTCTCATAGCGGAAAAGTTTGGTTCAGCTATAGCGGTCATCGGTTTAAAGGATTCTATCAGGAGAATCACAGAAGAAGGAGAGTCACATTTCGAAGACCGTCAATTATACAGGTTGGTACAGACGCCTCAGACCTTTCAGCTTTCCAAAATCAAACAGGCCTATGAAGTACAGGAATTACCCCAATTCACAGATGATGCCACTGTCTATGAGCATCAGGGTTGGCAGGTAAAATTGATTTCCGGAAATTTGGAAAACATCAAGATAACTACACCTGAGGATATGGATTATGCTGCTTTCCTGATGAGTAGGGGAAATCCGTAAAGGAATTCACCGATTATATCCTGCCGTTTACCGATTTTTTTATTCTGATGGCCTATTTATACACTGCCATAAGTTTAGCTCTCTTTAGTTTTGTCTCATTCTAATCAGAAATAATTAAATGAAATAATCATGGCAAAACGGGATTTTTCTTCAACAAACAATGACCTGACAGCAGGACTGGTCATTTTGATCATCGGAGGTGTTTTATTGCTAAGAGCTATTGGCTTTTGGTTTCCTTCTTGGGTATTCTCATGGCCGATGGTACTTATCGTCATTGGCTTGGTGATTTCTGCCAAGCATAATTTCCAAAGTGGATTTGGAGTGGGCTTGTTATTGGTAGGTGGTTTCTTTCTTATCAAAAAGAATTTTGGTTTTCCTTTTGAAGTTGAACCTTATTTGATTCCAACAGGCCTTATCATTTTTGGTTTATACCTGATCTTAAAGCGTAGCAGGGATAAGGAGCGTTTTAATGAGGATTTCTTCAGGAATTTTCAGAAAGGGGCAGATAAAATGGGAGTAAATGATCAGGAAGGAAGCCATAGTAGTCCTCAAAACTACGTTTACAATGATGCTGGAGATATCATCAGTGCCCAGGCATTGTTTACGGGCATTCAGAAAAGGGTGCTGTCTAAAAACTTCAAAGGAGGAAAGGCTTCAGCGATCTTTGGAGGAACTGAAATAGACCTTTCTCAGGCTGATCTGGCTCCGGGTGCCATGCTGAATATTGAAGTGGCCTTTGGTGGGGTGAAATTGGTTGTGCCCCCTCATTGGGATTTGCAGATTAATGTTACCAATATGTTTGCCGGGGTTGAAGATAAAAGAATGTATCCTCAGACTCCTCCAGATCCTTCAAAAGTGCTGAAAATTTATGGTTCTGTAATTTTTGGAGGTTTGGAGATCAAATCGTTTTAATCCAAGGCAATTGTGATAAGAGATATTTTAGCATCCAAAAACCAAAGTGGACTGAAGGTGATAGCCATTATGCTGATAGGCATAATGGTTATTGCCATGCTGATCAATTATTATGGTTTTATCTACCGATTGGCGATCGTAGATGCATCTTTAAATGTGTTATTGTTGGTGATCGGGTTTTTACTTTTAGACAATGTATTCGGATTTTACCTTCCCCAAAAATCGCAAAGATGGTTAATAATTGCACTGCCTTTGATGTTGGCCTTTGGAACTGTTTTTTTTACAAGGTACCTGTTTAAATGGTTGCTGGCTTCAGATTTTAACTATCTTGAATTTGTGGAGTATTCCATTCCTGTCAGGCTTTTTGTTTTTTTTATATTGTATCTTTTTTGGTCAGCATTACTTGTCCTTCACGGGAAACTTGAGGATCAAATGAAGACCAAGGACAGACATGAAAAAATCCAGCAGATGTCAAAGGAGGCTGAACTGTTCCATCTTCGGCAGCAATTGCAACCGCATTTTATTTTCAATAGCCTGAATTCCATCAGCGCTCTTGTCAAATCGAATCCTGAAAAAGCACGGGAAATGGTGGTGCAGCTATCTGAATTTTTGAGAAGAACAATCAAGAAGAATGATAAAAATTGGGTGGGCGTAGAGGAAGAATTGGAGTATTTGGGATTATTTTTATCCATTGAAAAAGTAAGGTTTGGCCATAGGCTAAAAACTGAAATAAAGGTATCTGAAGAGAGTAAAGAGCTCAGGATACCACAGTTGCTGATTCAGCCTTTATTGGAAAATGCCATCAAACATGGGCTGTACAGTGTCCTGGAAGATGTAATGATTGGGATTGGATTTACTCAAAAAGACAATTATCTTTTAGTTTCTATTTCAAATCCCTTCGATTCTGATTCTCCAGGAAATAAAGGAGCTGGATTTGGATTGGAGGCAGTCCAAAGGAGGCTATTCTTGATGTTTGGAAGGAATGATCTGATTGATATCGATAAAGGTAACGGGATTTTTAAGGTGACAGTTAAAATACCTCAGCACTATGATTAAGACTTTGATAATTGATGACGAGCCTTTGGCAACCGAAATCATAAAGGAATATTTATCAGACTTTCCTCAGTTTGAGGTTATAAAAGTGTGTCATAATGGCTTTGACGGGCTCAAAGCCATTTATGAGACGCAGCCTGAACTGATTTTTCTAGATGTTCAAATGCCAAAATTAAATGGTTTTGAATTACTGGAATTGCTTGATAATCCTCCATATGTCATATTCACTACCGCATTCGACCAATATGCCATGAAGGCCTTTGATATCCATGCGATAGATTATTTACTCAAACCATTTTCATCCCAAAGGTTTGCCAAGGCCATAGAGAAGTTTCTTCAATTGGACAAAAATGCAAAGATGGACAGTAAACATCTGGAAGAGGAAAATCAACATCCGGAGTCAGCTAATAGAATCGTGGTAAAAGTTAAGAATGAGATAAAAATCATTCCCTTGGAAGAGGTGAAATTCATGGAAGCCAATGATGATTATGTGAATATTTATACAGCAGAGGGGAAGTTTATCAAAAACAAGACTCTGTCATTTTTTGAGAAAACCTTGGATCCGCTTCAGTTTGTCAGGGTTCACAGATCTTACTTGGTAAAAGTAAGTGAAATCAGCAAAATAGAACCATATGAAAAAGATAGTTATGTTTTGAAGTTAAGAGACGGGCAAAGTGTTCCTGTCAGCAAAACTGGTTTTCCGAAATTAAAAACCGTCTTGGGTATTTAAATGAAAAAAGCCCATTTAAGGGCTTTTTTTAGTATTCATCTTCATTAAAGAAGAAATCATCTTTCGTAGGATAGTCTGGCCAAATCTCTTCGATGTTCTCATAAGGCTCGCCGTCATCCTCAAGTTCCTGGAGGTTTTCAACAACTTCCAAAGGGGCACCGGAACGGATCGCGTAATCGATCAACTCGTCTTTGGTTGCAGGCCATGGCGCATCTTCAAGGTAAGATGCTAGTTCTAATGTCCAATACATAGTTTCAGAGTTTAATGTTTACCGCCTTAACGGCATGCAAAAATAGAAATAGTTTTAAATTTTCAATTGTTAACCCATTAATTATTTGAAAGTTCCTTCAAGATGAAATTTTTTACATCAATTTTTCTTTTGAAGGCACTTAATTTTCTCCTCAGCATGATTTCAAAATCACTTTCATTCGTTCTGAAGTTTTCGGCATTTTCCTTAACAGTGGCCAGTTCATTTTCATCTCTGTAGATGAGATCTTTCAAAATAGACGATTTGATACGCTTTTGTTCTGACACTTCTTTCTTGTCAAAATCTGGATATTTTGAATGAGCCAATTTATTCAAGAATAATTTCTCGAAAACAGCTTCTGAATAGAATGTAAATGAACGCATGACCAAGTTTGCCTCTTTAGGCTTTCTTGGGGGAAGCTTTTTCCAATCAGCTTGCAGTTTCTTGGCAGACGAAATTACCTCTGGGTTTGTTTCAGCATAAGCCAGTTTTTTCATTTCCTCGGTCATACTTTCCATTTTTTTCATGAGTTCCCAAGGCTTCATCTGTGGTTCAGACTGCATGGTCCTTCTGAATCTGCTGAAAATTCTGTTGTTCAGTTTGGAAAACTCATCCCAAAGTGGCTGCCTTTTTTCTGCAGGAACTTTGCCGGCAGCTTTCCATTCTTTTTGGATTCTTTTGGAAATTTCAAATGCTTTTTTTGCATCAGGATTGTCAAATGCCTCTCGTGCCTGTATGACCAAGTCTTCGTAAACTTTGATGTTCTCTTCTGCCTGCAGCGCGAGTCCTTCGAAATAGTGCTTTCTGTTTTCAAAAAAAGTGTCAACTGCTAAATTGAAAGCCTGTTCGACTTCCTCTTCGAATTCCTTTTCCACGGGACCTGTTTTGATCCAGCGCATTTTCAGGTTTTTGAATTCTTCAGCAGTATTCTTCCAGTCTGTATCATTTTTCAAGGCCTCAGCTTCTAAGATCAAGCCTTTTTTGATTTCCAGATTACGTTCACGATTTTTCTTGATGATGTCTTCAAGGTAGACCTGTAATTTGTCCAAGTCCTCAATAAGCGGTACAAAATCCCCTAAGGCATCATAATCCAGCATAGAGTCTCTCAAATGAATCAGCTTCATCAAGAAGGAACCTTTATTCTGGTTTTCTTCAATATCGTTTTTTAACGCATTGATTTTTTCTTTTAAGGAGGCAAATCTATCCTCAAAATATTTGATGGTAGATGCTTCGTCTTCTTTTACTTCTCCAATCACCCTGTCCGGCTGATTCAAAAATCCCTTAAGATAAACCTTGTTATCTTTAATGTACCCGTATGGATGCTCCATTTCGATCTAATAGGTTGCGTGGTAGTCCGTTTAATTTTCTGCAAATTAATTAATTCAAATGCATTTATCCTAAGAAAGCCCTTTTTTTGCCATATTTGTCATTCTTGGATGAAAAAATAACTACAATTCCCTTATGAGTAACGAGAAAATCATATTTTCTATGGCAGGGGTATCAAAAATTTACCCGCCTCAGAAAAAAGTTTTAAAAGATATTTACCTGTCATTTTTCTACGGTGCCAAAATCGGCGTACTTGGTCTCAATGGCTCCGGTAAATCCTCCTTGCTGAAAATTATAGCAGGTGTTGATAAAGAATTCCAAGGTGAAGTGGTATGGTCTCCAGGCTACTCTGTTGGTATGCTGGAACAGGAACCCCAATTGGATCCTACCAAAACCGTAAAAGAAATTGTGGAAGAGGCCGTTGCCGGTACTGTTGCTCTACTCAAGGAATTTGAGGAAATCAATGAGAAATTCATGGATCCTGCCTTGATGGAAGATCCGGATGCCATGGATAAACTGATCCAAAAGCAAGGTGAAGTACAGGAGAAACTTGATGCCGCCAATGCCTGGGAACTAGATACCATGTTGGAAAGAGCAATGGACGCCCTGAGACTTCCCCCGAGTGAGGCCAATGTGGCAAATCTTTCAGGTGGTGAAAAGAGAAGGGTAGCGCTTTGCCGCCTTTTATTACAGGAACCAGATGTGCTTTTATTAGACGAACCGACCAACCACTTGGATGCTGAGTCGGTGCTCTGGTTGGAGCAGCATTTACAGCAATATAAAGGAACAGTAATTGCCGTCACACACGACCGTTACTTCTTGGATAATGTGGCAGGCTGGATCTTGGAATTGGATAGGGGAGAAGGTATCCCTTGGAAAGGCAACTATTCTTCCTGGTTGGAACAAAAGCAGGATAGACTAAAACAGGAAGAAAAAACTGAGTCCAAACGTCAGAAGACCCTAGAAAGGGAGTTGGAATGGATACGCATGGCGCCAAAGGCCAGACAGGCAAAGGGGAAGGCCCGCCTTTCTGCTTATGACAAACTGGTCTCCGAAGAGTCCAAAGAAAAAGAAGCCAAATTGGAACTTTACATTCCTCCAGGACCTAGACTGGGAGCAAAAGTGATTGAAGTCAATGGTGTGTCCAAAGCTTATGGGGACAAATTGCTTTTTGAAAACCTTTCTTTCAGCTTGCCACAAGGTGGCATCGTAGGAATTATCGGGCCAAACGGTGCGGGTAAGTCAACTTTATTCAAATTGATTACAGGACAAGAAAAGCCAGATGCCGGACATTTTGAAATTGGAGAGACAGTGAAACTGGCCTATGTGGATCAGGAGCATGATAACTTGGATCCTAATAAAACCGTCTATCAGGCTATCTCTGAAGGTAATGAGTTGATGAAATTGGGAAATAAAGAAATTAACTCCAGGGCTTATGTGAGTAAATTTAATTTTGCTGGCTCCGATCAGGAAAAGAAACTTGGCGTGCTATCCGGCGGTGAGCGCAACAGGGTACATTTGGCCATGACTCTGAAAGAAGGCGGCAACTTGTTGCTTTTGGATGAACCTACAAACGATTTGGATGTGAACACCCTGAGAGCTTTGGAAGAGGCATTGGAGAACTTCGGTGGTTGTGCAGTGATTATTTCCCACGACCGATGGTTTCTAGATAGAATCTGTACCCATATCCTGGCTTTTGAAGGAGATTCCCAAGTGTATTGGTTTGAGGGTAACTTCTCCGATTACGAGGAAAACAAGAAAAAGCGCTTGGGTGATGTGACTCCGAAGAGGATTAAGTATAAGAAGCTTAGGTAGAGGAGAGAAGCTAGAGATTAGAAACGAGAAACAAGAGACAAGAATCAAGAACTAAGACTTGAATTTGGATATCTAAAATTGCATATGGGAAAATGGCCCGGGTTTTTGACCTGGGCTGTTTTTTTAAATTACATTACCTGTTATTTTAAAATTAAAAAATATCACTATTTTTAGGGGAAAGGTTCAGATGAAAGGGATATTGATTTTTAATATTATTTTAGGGATTGTTGCATTGGCCTTAGGGATATTGGCACTGATACGTGGATCCCATTTAACTGCCGTAGGTATGGGATTTGTATTGCTTTCCAATATCATTCAGAGTATTCAAGGGTATATAAACATTAAGAAATCCAAAGCTCAGGAGGATTAGCATTTTTGTCCCGATAATTAAAACATGTTCATATGGAGAAACTGTACAATTTTTATTTCTTCCTTTTCATCCCAGTCTTCTTGGTAAATCAATTTGTCTATAAATTGGTCACAATACCACCCTGGTTAAAGGGACTGCTTTTGATCTTGGGCGCATTGTTGTTTTTTACAAGTGCTATGAAGAAGCGGAAAAAGGATATGAAGCAATCCTAATTCTTATCTCATTACCGTTTTATATATCCTTTCAAATACTTCGGTAGGTTCTATTTCACCGGAATTTTGCTCGTTGGTATCGGAACCTACAAAAATCGGCCAATCCATTGGGTCCTCTGGTGTCCTTCCATGAGAACCCTTGACCAAGGAGGCATCCAAAGAAATCACATCCATCAAGTACCTGAAACCAAGTTTCTTTTTCAAAAGCTTCATCCCGATTTTGCCCTTCAGGAATTTGATTTCCGGATCGGCCAAAGTTTCTACAGGATCATAGCCTGGCTTACGATGGATATCTACCGTCCTGGCATAATCAGGTGCCTTGTTATCATCCAGCCAAAAGTAATAGGTAAACCAGGAATCTTTGTCTGCTACGGCAATCAGTTCTCCAGCCCTTGGATGATCCAAATGGTATTTTTGTTTTCCTTCCTTGTCCAGTACTTTTTCAATTCCAGGCACCCTTTCCAACATGCTTTTGATAGCAGGAATATCTGCTTCGTCTTTGATATAGACATGGGCCAACTGATGGTCTGCCACGGCAAATGCCTTGCAGGTGCCGGCATCCAAGGTTTCTCTTCCCAATTCATCTTTTACGACTATGCAGCCTTCTTTCCTTAAGATTCTGTTGATATGGATAGGGTTATTAACCGATGTGATGCCGTACTCAGAAAGGAGTAATACCTCTGTTCCCTGCTTTTCAAAATAGGTAATCAGGTCTTCTGCCACTTTGTCGATTTCCCTTAGGTCCTTTTTTATTTTTTTAAAGTCCAGGCCATATCGCTGCAAGCCATAATCCAAATGAGGAAGGTAAATCAGGTTCAGGGTAGGATTGAACCATTGGTCTACTTTTTTGGATGCCTCGGCAATCCATTGGGTGGATTCGATATTGGCATTTGGTCCCCAGAAGGAGAAAAGCGGAAACTGCCCTAATTCCTGCTGCAACCTGTCCCTCAGGTCCATAGGGTGGCTGTGGATGTCCGGTAATTTCCTTCCATCTGCTGGGTACAAGGGCCTTGGGGTCACTGCATAATCCACGGAGGAATACATGTTGTACCACCAGAACATGTTGGCACAGGTGAAATTAGGATCCTGATTTTTCAACTTGTCCCAAATTTTTGGAGACTGTACCAGGTGGTTGGACTGTCTCCAAAATTTGATTTCGCATTCGTCTCTGAAGTACCAGCCGTTGCCGACGATTCCGTTTTCCTCCGGCCATTTTCCTGTCAGGTAAACCGATTGGGAAGCGCAGGTTACTGCTGGTAATATGGGTTGGATAAAAGTTTTTTGCCGCTTTTCTATCCATTTTTTAAGGAAAGGCGTATGTTCTCCGATCAATCTGGAGGATAAAGCGACAATATTGATTACAACTGTTTTTTTCATTTTTCAAATGTTTTGATGACCCAGTCCATTTCTCTCGTAATAGAAGACGAAAGTTCTTGTCGAAGGTCTTTGTCCAATACATCCCAAGTGTAAGTTTCCACTTCCAAGTGGCTGCAGACAGGATGTTTTTTGATTTCCTCCAGCACATTGATGATATCGGATTGGGTGGATGAAAAATCCCCATAATGCGCTAAGAAAACCGGTACATGAAAGTGTATTCTCATTTCCTCCATATCTGTTTCGTTGAGAATAGCAATGGCTTCCGGAAGGTCTGTGTAAGATTGGAGTTGACCAGCTTTATCTCTTCCAATGACCTGATGAAGGTAAGTGGATTCGGCCAGGGGTTTAAGTTTCGTTTGCAGGAATTGTTTTTCCTTTGGATCTTTTGGAATTCCTACTTTCAAGGCAGCTGAAATCTGGATTTTGCCGATTTTGATTCCTTCTTCCTGGAATTTTCGGAAGGTGTCTTCTGCCTTTTCATAGACTATGGCAAAATGACAAACATCATAGCAAATTCTGATATGGTGTTTCAACAGCTGCGCTGCAGCAACTGAGGAAATCCCCAATTTCTCAACCAGCCATGCACCTCCTTTTGGAATCAACCAGTTCTTGAAAAACCAAAGTACTTCCTCAGTATTTTCCAAAATCCCATCGGGTTCGGGTTCTATATCCAAATGAAGCGTTTTATGGGCTTTTTGCTCGATTTGATGCAATTTGGCTGTAATTTCTGCCAACTGTTCACAGGCGGTAAGAAGCACCTCATCTCTTTCAGTTTCAGAACCGAACCAGTGACGGTAAGAAATAGGAGAGGTTGAAATGCTGCCTTCCTGACCTTTTGGGGTTAATGCTTCCAGGATCTGGAAAAGTCTGAGTGTATATTCCTTTCTGGCAACTGTAGACCAGTCTGGTTGGTGTACCTTGTCTTTGACCACTGAATGATGGAATTCCCCATAAGGGAAACCGTTCATGGTGAAAACATAGCAATTATGAGCATCTAACCATTTCTGAAATTCCCCAAGATTTCTATCGGAAATCAGTGTTTCGCTGGCCTGATTGGAAAGCCTGAGGCCAATACCAAAAGGGCCTTGGATCCCCAAGTTTGCTTTCACTTTTGGAATGTAATCCTTGATGCTTTGGAAAGTGTCCTCCCAGGTTTCGCCCGGATGGATATTGCTGCAATAACTCAAATGATGTCCCTGTATCTGCATGCCTGTCAATTCACATTCGCAATTTTATGTTTGGATTCCAGATAAGTGATGGCTTCACCAATCAGGCTAGGATCCATTTCATGTACTTCTTCTCCTTTTCCTATGGCTTTGAGCAACATGATGGTCAGTCTTCCTCCCAGGTGTTCCCTGAATTCCTCCAGTCCTTTGATCAGGTTTTCTCCTGTTAGTTCGGGAACATACAGGTCGAAGCCCAAGTCAGAGATCAGTTTCAATATCCTATCTAAATCATCTTGTCCAATCCATCCTTTCAAAAAGGAATAGCTGCTGTCCAAAGCGATGCCAATGGCGACCGCTTCTCCATGTCTTAAATCAAAGTTGGTCAGGTATTCCAGCTTATGTGCTGCCCAGTGTCCAAAGTCCAAGGGCCTGGAGGAACCCATTTCAAAGGGGTCTTTTCCGGCGATATGGTCCAGGTGCATCTGTGCACAGCGGATGATGGATTCCTTCATAGGTTCCATCTCTCTTCCGGCCAGATCTTTGGCATGCTTTTCCATCCATTGGAAAAAATCCACATCCTTGATCAGGGCAACTTTGATGGCTTCTGCCAAACCGGATCTCCAATCCCTATCGTCCAAAGTTCTTAAGAAATCAAAATCGTTGATGACCAGATAAGGGGTGGCAAAGGTGCCTATGTAATTTTTCTTTCCGAAATAATTGATGCTGTTCTTTACCCCCACGCCAGAGTCATTTTGTGAAAGTACTGTGGAAGGGATTCTGATATGCCTCACCCCTCGGTGTGAAATCGCGGCAGCAAAACCCACCATATCCAAAACCGCCCCACCGCCTATGGCCATGATATAAGAATGCCGGTCTATAGCGTACTGGTGAGTGGCTTCTACAATTTGCCTGACCAGATTTTCATCATTTTTGGAAGCTTCCCCTCCGGGAACAATCATTGGGGCTGCACAAAGGAAAATGTCCTGTTTGTAGGCTTCAAAATATTGCTTCAGCTTGGTAATCAGGTCAGGGTGGGCTTCAGTAAGGCCCTTGTCCAGCACAACGAAAATCTTTACGGGATTTTCAGTCCTGAGATGGTCTGCCAAAAGGCTATTGTTTGGATCAAACAGGCCATGGGTAAAGCATACCTTGTATTGGAAATTGACTGCAAAGGCCTGTTGAAGTACTGTATTTGTCATTTTAGTCGAGGCGTTGAGCCATCAAGTTACGGCGAATATTTTTGCCAATCTTAATGAAATAGGAAGTAGGATCAAAATACAGAGCCCAACCCACCAACCTGAGAAGCTGGCAGCAAGGGAGGCATTGAGGATGATCAGGGAAATCACAGCTGCTTTTACTGATTTTCCTATCAACTGGGGCTGCTGTAAGCGCAGGGCTTTGATGAGAGGAGGAAAAATCATATAGGCAAAGAAACCTACAAAAGGAATGACCATCCATCCGGCATTTCCTTCCAAAAAGGCAATAAAGAGGAGTACGGAAATAATAATGATGAAGATGCCAAGACCACTGATCAAAGCATTTTTATTTTTACCATGTACTTCACCTCTGCTGATCATGGTGATGGCAGCAACATAAGCCAAAGGAATCAGACCCAAAGCCCAGAAATCAGGTAGAAGATCGGGAAGGACTGAAATGCCCAATAGCAAATTGCCTGCCCGGCAAAGGCCCATATTGATCGGTCCGAAAATAGCCTGATGTTTTCCCCAAGCATCATAAAACACAGCCAATAAGCCCACTGTCAGGGCAATCAAACCACTCCAAAGATTAACCTGAAAGGCAGCCAGAACACCAAGCGCTATCAATATAGTAGCCATCAAGGCGGCATTACTTTTTTTCACTTTCCCGCTTGGAATTGGACGCTCTGGCCGCTCTATGGCGTCCAATTTGGCGTCAAATACATCATTGAAAGCTACACCGCCTCCATACAATCCTATGGTGGAAAGGGATAGCCAGATCAATGAGAGCACATAAGCGTTCTCTGTTTCGGCATTTTGGGAGACCAAAAGTGCAGCAGCACCGGAAACGGCAAAACCTGCCCAAATATCAGCGATGGCTGTAATAACGTTGGCAGGTCTTGTGAGCTGTAAGTAAGCTTTGATATTTAAAGCTGCCATATCCTAGTTTTCCACAGCATCAGAAGGTCCTTCTACCCTTGGGGCTTGACCGCCGCGCAGTACGGAATTACCCGCATGCTTCAGCCTTTGGTCAATAGGCTCAGGGTTTAACCAATCTGATTCCTCCATCTGTCCACTTTGGGAATAGGCAGTCAGTGCATTTTGGTAGCAAGTCATGCGAATATGTTCTTCGGGGATACCATGCTTGCGCATCAGAGCGGCTGTTTTTGGAACCGCGAGGGGATCACTGATGCCCCAGTCAGCTGCAGAGTCCACGATAATACGTTCCGGTCCATATTTTTTTACAATCTCCACCATCCTATCACTGCCCATTTTGGTATGGGGGTAAATGGTAAATGCTGCCCAATAACCTCTGTCCAACACTTCTTTGACAGTTTCTTCATTGTTGTGGTCCACGATTACCATGTGCGGAGGTAGCCCATGCTCCTCGCTTACATCCATGCTTCTAGTTGTGCCTTTTTTCTTGTCCCTATGAGGGGTATGGATGAGCACTGGCAACTCCACTTCTTTGGCCAGCTCCAGTTGAAGTCTGTAGTATTTGTCTTCTGCGGCTGTTTGGTCGTCGTACCCGATTTCTCCAATGGCTACCACTCCTTCTTTAGTGGCATACAAGGGTAAAAGTTCCATCACTTCCTCTGCCAAGGCTTCATTGTTGGCTTCTTTGGAATTCAATCCAATGGTACAGTAATGTACGATGCCAAACTGCTTGGCCCTGAAGCGCTCCCAGCCCACCAAGGTGCTGAAATAATCCTTAAAACTGCCCACTTCTGTTCGGGGTTGGCCCAGCCAAAAAGCAGGTTCTATAATCGCCACTACCCCGGCTTTTCTCATGGCTTCATAATCATCTGTGGTGCGGGATACAGCGTGTAGGTGTGGATCTATGTACATTTCCATATTTTTTCAGGTTTATTGTTTTATCATAGGGCAATTATCCAGTGCCCTTAGGTTTGAGATTTTTAATTTTTGATCAGGGTTTCGGCATAGCTTTTTCCTATCGATTCCCAGTTGATATTTCCTGCCTCTATCTCCATTCTGATTTCAGGGAATTTCGAGAAATATTCCTTCGCCTTTGGAAAGGATGATTGATGACAGGCCAATAAAGCAGCCTGTTTTTCGAGCAAATCCCCGCTGTCCACTGCTTTTTCGATGTCCTTAAGTCTTGAATCATTGAGGAATGGCGCCACATACCTCCATAATTCCGGCATCACATTCCGTCCTGCAGCCCACCTTTCGTGGGCAAAGTCGATCAGGATGCTGGCAAGGTTTTCATTGGCACGTTGATCCGCATGTTGAATCAGAAATAAAGGCCTTTGCATAAATACAGCCTTTAGCAGCATCTGATTCCATGCCCTTTCGTCGAAATATTCAGATGGATAGGGATTGTCCAGGGCTACCGCATCAAACACCAAAGTCATATTGGACCTAAGTCCTTCAACAGCCCTATCAGTCAGTTTGTCCTGAAAAGGATAGATCGGCAGAGCTGCATAAAGGCTTTTGAGTTCCTGCATGTCTCCGGTTTCAAACAATTGGTTTATAGTTTTGAACCAAAGACCTTCATCCTGTTGTGGAAAAGATAGAATCAATATAGTCCTTGCGGTCTGTAATTTGTCCCAGGCTGATGGCGTAAAGCCTTTTCTGATTTTTTCAGCTTCCTTGGCTTGGGCTTCGCTTACCTGTAAGGTTGATTTGTCAAAGTACCTCGAGGCTTTTCCAAACGCTAAAAAAAGCTTCATGGATTTAGTGCTGTCACTGATTTCTTTACTTTGGTTTTTCAACCAATCCATGGAATCATTATCAGCCTGTTTGCTGAGCATCGAAATCAAAAATTCCATTGCCTGTTTGGATACGTTATACTCTGACATGACCTAGGGGTTTTTGGGAAAATTTTTGCTTGTATTCCAAGCGTAAATTTAAGGATTAAACCCACACTTGGAAGGAGGCCATGGGAAAAAATAGCCTCAACTCACATAGGTGGAAGAATATCTTTTTTGGTGGTTAAAATCTCAGTTGATGAAAAAGCTTCAAGTAACCAGATCCTTTAAGATCTAGTTTTAAATTATTGAAAAGGTGAAAATTATTTATTGTTATTTCTTTTAATGCAACAATTTTCACAAATCATTTTAAAAAAATCAATCATAAGGATGATTTTTTGTTTCTTTGTCAAGAAATATCCACGCAAGCGCTATGAGAAATCTATTGTTGAGACCAGGAGCGGAAGAGCTGAATTATGAAATCCGGGGCATAGTTAAAAAAGCCCGGCAGATTGAATCTCTTGGTTATGGCATTACTTGGGAAAATATTGGCGATCCAATACAAAAAAACAATAAGATTCCTTTATGGATGAAGGAAATAGTGTCAGACTTGGTAAGTCAGGATAAGTCATATGGTTATGCTGATTCCAAGGGTGTACTGGAAACAAGAGAGTTTTTGGCCGAGTTGAACAATCAGAAAGGTGGGAGTCAAATCAGTGCAGAGGATATTTTGTTTTTTAATGGGTTGGGAGATGCTATTGCCAAATTGTATCAGTTTTTGATTCCTACAGCTAGGATTATTGGACCTTCGCCTGCTTACAGTACGCACAGTTCCGCCGAAGCTGCCCATGCCAATACTTCTCCGATTACTTATAAGTTGGATCCAGACAATCAGTGGTTACCTGACATGGAGGATTTGTATAACAAGGTAAAATATAATCCTTCGATAGTGGGTATTTTGATCATCAATCCTGATAATCCCACAGGGATGGTATATCCCAGGGAAGTGCTTGAGTCATTTGTAGATATGGCTAAAGAATTTAAACTGCTTTTGATCGCGGATGAAATTTACCAAAATATCACCTATAACGGTATTGAGGCAGTAGCATTGTCAGAGGTGATCGGCGAATTACCTGCAATATCCTTGAAGGGAATATCCAAAGAGTTTCCATGGCCCGGATCCCGTTGCGGTTGGATGGAATTTTACAATAGAAATGCTTCCAAGGAATTCAGTAAATTGGTACAGACCTTAGAAAATGCGAAAATGATAGAGGTGTGCTCAACTATTTTGCCACAGCTATCTATTCCAAAGATCATGAGCCATCCTTTGTACAGGCAATACCGGAAAGATGCGAATCAAAAGATTGGCAAGCGAAGTCAATTGATGAAGGAGGTTTTGGGAGATATTCAAGGGATTAAATTTAATCCTACGCAAGGAGCTTTCTACAACACGGTTGTTTTTGATGAGTCTTATCTGAGACCTGATCAATATTTGCCTATTGAGGATTCGAGGATAAAGGCATTGCTTGAGGGTTGGGTACAGGAGAATGAAATGCCATTGGATAAACGCTTTGTGTATTACCTCCTCGCTTCAACGCAAATTTGTGTGGTCCCCATTTCCTCATTCTGTTCGGACCTGAGAGGTTTTCGGGTTACACTTCTGGAAGAAGACGAGCAACTTTTTAGGGAAACCTTTGAAAAACTAGGGGAAGCCATACGTTTTTATCTGTCATCTTCTGTTAAGCATGCTTTGCAAGAAGAAAATGTTTAGTGCGTTCCGGGACGCCACAAGGCCGTAAGAAATGCTTTGCGCAAATGATCTGGATTGGTACCTAGGGATAGGTTTTCATGTTCTCTGACGTCCAATGGCTTTTCGATATTGAATTTTTCCTCAGGCAGTTCGACTGGGTTTAGCAATAAACTTTCCAGGTCAGGCTGTCCGGCATTTACCCAAGCCGTGTACCAGAAATCTGCTATCATTTTGATGGCTCTTTTCATTTGTCTTTCCACCTGGCCTTCCAGCATCTGATGATAGGCCAAAGTAAAGGCTCTGGAATGAAGTCGGGTATTTATTCCTCCTCTTTCTTCAAAAGTGTATTTTTTATCCTCTGAAAATCTTTCGCTTACAATTTTTTCAAATCTAAAAACAGAATCCAAAGCCATATGGGCTCCAATTACTGCATCCCATGCCGTAAATTGCGGTCTTGCCAAGTATTCTGCCTTTCCAACAAAAAAGTCATAATCTTCAGCAAGAAGTTCAGGGATTCTGCTTTCCCAAAAACCATGGATACCATATTGGTTGGTCAATTGACCATTGTAGTTTTTGGTAGTGTGTAAGGGGACATTCATATCACCGATGTAATGTCCAAGATCTGCCGAAAGCCTGAGGATGGCTTTGATATCCTTTTTTTTGAAGGCCTCTGTCAATTGGATTTTTGTCTGGTAGACATTCCAAGGGCCTATGCCTTTGCTTCTCAATTCCTCCTCTGTATACAATTCCAATGCCTGATGCCAATACCTAGGTAAATTGAAAACAGCACTGTCACCATAAGCATCAATATCTATGTAGTGCTTTTCAGCCTCACCCATGACAGCATACCTTCTCCTGTCAGGGTTGACAGCATTGTCAGTGATGTAATCAATATGATGCTTGAAAAAAACAAGCATTTCAGGCGGAAGGGAAAATATTGCCTGGCGGTTGATTTTTCGATGCGCGAAAAATCCCCAAGCTCCTGATTCCGTGCCTGAAAAAAACAAGAGGCAACTGATGATAAAAAATTTTCTCATGCTCAAAAATAATTAAATACTTCCACTCAATAAAAGATATTTCTATTATCTTTGCGCACTTAAGGCGGTAATCGAGCAAATTTGATCAGATTTCAGGACTTTACGAGGTTTAGTTTAGAAATCCTTTTGTGTTTAAAAATTAATGTATTACATTTGCACTCCGTTTAAGAGTGGGTGAGAATAAAAAGAAATTAAGTATATAAAGATATGGCAAATCACAAATCGGCACTTAAAAGAATCCGTGCAAACGAAGCCAAGCGTTTGAGAAACAGGTATCAGCACAAAACTACAAGAACCTTCATCAAAAGATTGAAGAGTGTGACTGACAAGACTGAAGCACAGGAATTGTTGAAGACTGTTACTTCTATGATTGACAAGTTAGCCAAAAAGAATATCATTCATAAAAACAATGCTGCCAATAAGAAGTCAAAATTGACTAAATTGGTGAATGCATTAGCTTAATATAGAACTTATCCGATTAAGTGGTCCTGACAGCGATGTCAGGACTTTTTTTGTTTTAAGCTCTTCTGTAATTTTAGCGTTCTAGCTCTTTGTTTCAATTTGGGCTAGTTTAAAGATGTTTAACTTTTTAACGTCAATTTTTGTGGAAGATTATATGTCAATTAAAATATCCCAGTTGGCTGAGGAAGATAGGCCAAGGGAAAAACTTCTTTTAAAGGGTAAGTCAGCCTTATCCGATGCTGAGCTTTTAGCCATCTTGCTAGGATCAGGAACCAAATCGCTCAGTGCTGTGGATTTGGCTAAACATATCCTTACTTCTGTCAATCATGACCTTAGCCAATTGGCTAAAATGAGTGTGACCGATCTTAAAAAATTCAAGGGGATTGGTGAGGCTAAGGCCATTACCATCGTATCAGCTTTGGAATTGGGCAGGCGAAGAAGGTTGATCAATGATTTGCCAAAAAGATCAAAAATAAGCTCCTCTGCTGATGTGTACCATATAATGAAGCCTGAGCTGATGGACGAGTCCATTGAGCATTTTTACATTTTGTTGTTAAACAGGAACAACCATGTGATCAAAAAAGTGCTGATCAGTAAGGGAGGTACGAGTGGAACAGTGGCAGATCCTAAAATCATCTTTAAGCATGCGCTTGACAGTTTGGCCAATTCCATCATTTTGGTACACAATCATCCATCGGGTAACCTCAAACCTTCTGAGCAAGACCGTCGTTTGACAAAAAAACTAAAAGAAGTTGGGGATAATTTGGAAGTGTCTGTGTTGGATCATATAATTTTCACAGATGTTGCCTATTTTAGCTTCTCAGATGAAGGATTGATTTAAAATATGACAACTAGAAATATATTGATCATTGGGATTTTGGTTGTAATTGGCCTTGCGGTAATGTATACCTTGACGGCTTCTGACAATGAAGAAGTTTATGTTGAGAATATCCAAAAAGAGCGGGAGCGTCAGTTCAAGTACCTGAAATTCAACATTGATTCACCCTTGACCGCAGACCAAAAAAGAGATCTCAATAAATTGGACTACTACTCAATTGATCCAAAATATAAAGTAAGGGCAAGAATGGTCCCTGTTGAAGACCGAAAGATGGTAGAATTGCCTATGACCGACGGTACTGTAGAAAAATATTTGAAGCATTCTTTTGCAGAATTTGAGTTGGATGGGCAAAAACACATGCTCTTGCTATTGCAGGCAGCAAAGGAGTCGGATAAGAGGAATTTTTTTCTAGCCTTTGCTGATGCAACCAGTGGAATAGATACCTATGGTGGAGGCAGGTATATTAACCTCAGACAGGACGGGAAAAACAGCATTACTATTGATTTTAATCTTGCCTATAATCCTTATTGTGCTTATAACCCTGATTTTGCCTGTCCATTACCGCCAAAGGAAAACATCATGGAAATAGCCCTTGAAGCAGGGGAAAAGGATTATAAGAAAGAATGAAGGATAGATGCTAGAAACAAGAGTCAAGATAAAAGAGACTAGAGTCAAGAATCTGAACTTTAATGTGGGAACAGAGAGAATAGATTTTCTTGGCTCGTTCTACTATTTAGTCCATTCAGGTTTTACATTTTTCAGGTATCCACTTCTTAGCTAAAGCAATTCTCTTAAATTTGTGCTTCATTCTCAAGTGAAGTGTATTTATGAAAATTTCTATCAATAGATTAAAAGATTTTATCCTACTCGAACAGTCTCCGGAGGAAATTGCGGCACTTTTAACAGGAAGTGGTCTTGAAGTGGAGGGTATCGAACTTTTTGAATCCATCAAAGGAGGTCTTGAAGGAGTGGTTATTGGTGAGGTACTAACTTGTGAGAGACATCCCAATGCAGATAAACTCAGCATTACTACGGTTGATATTGGTGGTGAGGTGGTGCCGATTGTATGCGGAGCCCCAAATGTCGCGAAAGGTCAAAAAGTAGTAGTTGCCAAAGAAGGCTGTACGCTGTATCCGGTTTCAGGTGAGTCCTTTGAAATCAAGAAAGCTAAGATAAGAGGAGAAGTTTCTCAAGGTATGATCTGTGCAGAAGATGAAATCGGTATTGGTGAAAGCCATGCCGGCATCATGGTATTGGACACAGACCTGGCAAATGGTACGCCTGCTGCTGAGTACTTTAAAGTGGTCAAAGACCATGTTCTGGAAATAGGTTTGACGCCGAACCGGGCAGACGCCGCCTCTCACTTAGGTGTGGCTAGAGATTTAAAGGCGCTCCTAAAGAGAGAAGTCTGTATTCCATCTGTTGGTGATTTCAAGGTAGATAATACAAACCGAACCATTCCGGTTACAATTGAAAATTCAAATGATTGTCCAAGGTATGCAGGATTGACTATCTCCAATGTGAAAGTTGGCCCTTCTCCTGAATGGTTGCAGAATTACCTGAAGGCTCTTGACCTCGATCCTATCAATAACATCGTTGATATCACCAATTTTATCCTGCATGACCTGGGACAGCCCCTTCATGCATTCGATGCAGATAAAATATCGGGTGGCAAAATTATTGTTAAAAAACTTCCAAAAGACTCGCTTTTTGTGACTTTGGATGAGAAAGAAAGGAAGCTTTCAGGAGAGGAATTGATGATCTGTGATGAAATTGGAGGGCTCTGTATAGCAGGGATTTTCGGCGGAAAGGGTTCCGGTGTATCTGATAACACCACATCCATCTTTTTGGAATCGGCGTATTTCTCTCCGGATGTCATCCGTAAAGGCTCGCAGTTTCATGGCCTGAAAACAGATGCATCCTTCCGCTTTGAGCGAGGGACTGATCCCAATATGCCTATTTATGCCCTGAAAAGAGCAGCTATGTTGATCAAAGAAATCGCGGGGGGAGAAATCACCTCTGAGGTAGTGGATATCTATCCAAATCCAATAGGAGATCTTGATATAGATATAGAGTATAAAAATATCCATCGTCTGATTGGAAAAGATTTGTCCCAAGCTGAGATCAAAGAGATATTGGGTAATCTGGATATCAAAGTGGTGAGTGAAAGCGAACAAGGTTTCAAAGTATCAGTCAAACCATACAGAGTTGATGTCACTAGGGAAGCAGATGTGATTGAAGAGATTTTAAGGATACATGGATTTGACAATGTAGCACTTTCTGAAAATCTCAAATCAGATTATTTAGCAGAGCATCCAGCGAAGGATTTTAATAAACTCCAATACAGGCTAAGTGAATTGTTGTCTTCCTTAGGTTATTATGAAATCATCACTAATTCACTGACCAAGCCTTTATATGCAGAGAAATCCGGGTTTATGGATCCCGTCCATAATGTGGAGATTTATAACAAGTTGTCTGAAGACCTTGGGGTCATGAGGCAGAGTTTGTTGTTTTCAGGTTTGGAGGTTTTGGCCCATAACATCAACAGGAGACAGAAAGACCTGAAATTGTTTGAATTTGGAACTGTATATAGCAAGCAGCCGGAGGGCTATCAGGAAGAGAGAAGATTGGCAATGTTCCTTACAGGAGACAAGGCGGCTGAAAGTTGGAGAGAGCCATCTAAACCAGTTGCTTTCCCAGATCTTTACGCCACTGTAGAATTGATTCTTGAAAAAGTTGGGATCGAACAGGTAGATGTGGAGGTCATACACTCAGCCCCATTCGACTATGCATTACAGATGAAGCTTGGAACCAAGGAGTTGGGCAAATTAGGTCTAGTGCAGGAAGAGTTATGCAAGTTGGCAGAGGTTAGGCAAGAGGTGCTTTACGCAGATTTGAACTGGGATTTGCTGATGAAAAAAGCAAAAGGCTTGAAAAAGTATGCGGAAATTTCCAAATTTCCAGAAGTCAGAAGAGATCTTTCTTTGGTTTTGGACAGATCTGTGACATTTGATCAGATAAAAAAGGTAGCTTTAAAGGCAGGAGGTAAGCTACTCCAAAGGATTGGGGTGTTTGATGTCTATCAGGGAGATAAAATAGATGCAGGTAAAAAAGCCTATGCTTTGAGTTTCTATCTTCAGGATAGTGAACAGACATTGACAGATAAAGTAATTGATAAAACAATGGGTAGGCTTATCCAGAGTTTTGAAAATGAAGTAGGCGCATTCATCAGAAAATAAACAATGATTCACGAAGAACTTCAACGTATGGAAAGGCTGACAGGTCAGGTTAGCCGCAAGCTTCAGGAATTGGAGCAGGATAATCATTCACTTCAGGAGGAGGTTTTTGTACTGAGAACCAAACTTGAAGAAAAGGAACGTATGTTGGAGGATTTTAAAAATCAAATTAAAATAGCTAAACTTGTAAATAGCTTACCGGCAGAAGATATGGAATCTGCTGAATTGAGGGAAAAGATCAATAATTATATAAAAGAAATCGACAATATAATCGCCTATCTGTCTGAATAATATGGAAACGCTTTCTATTAGGTTGAAAATTGGTGATAGGGAATATCCCATGAAGGTGAAAACTGAAGACGAAGCCAAAATAAGACATGCAGGTAAATTAATTAACGATAAAATTAAAAGGTATAGGGAAGAATTTGGTTTGGACGACCGTCAGGATTTGCTGGCTATGGTTGCATTTGATTGCATGGTGGAATCCATGGAACAAAATATGATCAACACAGAGGACAGTGAACTGATAAAATCAAAAATCGTCCAGATTAATGACCGCTTGAATTCTCTTTTATAATTGTGAGATATACTCAATTCGGGATATTTTTCTTTTCCGGTAGGTAAACTATATATCAAAAACCTATGGGAGAATCATTATACATTATCATCGCAGGCATTTTGGGCCTCGGTGTGGGAGCGGTAATAGCCAGCCTCTTAGTAAAGAACAATAGTAAAAAAATTGAGGAAGAGGCCAAAGAAAGGGCCAAGAGCATTGTCCGTGAAGCAGAAATCAATGCTGAAGCATTGAAAAAGGACAGAATTCTTGAAGCCAAAGAAAAGTATTTGAAGCTCAAATCGGAGTTTGAAGATGAGGTGAACAAGAAGAAAAACATCATCATCACCAATGAAACCAAAATCAAGCAAAGAGAGCAAGTACTTTCCAAGGAGCTGGAACAGATCAAAAGAAAGGAAGCCGAATTAGATAGCAAAAAAGAAAACCTCAATGCCCAACTTCATTCTGTACAGGTTAAAAAAGAGGAGTTGGACAGAGTGACCAATCAGCGTATTGCCGATCTGGAAAAAATTGCTGGACTAACTAAAGAAGAAGCCAAGGAACAGTTGGTTGAAATGCTTAAAGATGAAGCCACAACTAAGGCTTCTTCCCAGATTAAGGATATTCTTGATCAGGCTAAGCTTACTGCTACCAAGCAGGCTAAAAAGATTGTTTTGGATACTATTCAAAGAACAGCCACTGAGCATGCCATTGAAAACTGTGTTTCTGTATTCAATATCGAATCTGATGATATCAAAGGAAAAATCATTGGTAGAGAAGGTAGAAATATTCGTGCATTGGAAGCTGCTACAGGTGTAGAAATCATCGTAGATGACACACCGGAAGCCATCATCATTTCAGGCTTTGATCCTGTAAGAAGAGAGGTTGCAAGACTTTCCCTTCACAGATTGGTACAGGATGGTAGAATCCACCCGGCCAGAATCGAAGAAGTTGTTGCCAAGACTGAGAAGAATATTGAGGAGGAAATTGTGGAGATTGGAGAGAGAACCTGCATAGATCTCGGAATTCACGGTCTCCATCCTGAACTGATCAGAATGGTTGGAAGGATGAGATTCCGTTCTTCTTATGGTCAGAACTTGCTACAACACTCCAGAGAAGTGGCCAAATTATGTGCTACGATGGCAGCTGAGATGGGCTTGAATGCTAAATTGGCGAAAAGAGCAGGCTTGCTTCACGATATCGGTAAGGTATATCCAGAAGAAGCAGAACTTCCACATGCTATTTTGGGTATGGAGTTGGCCAAGAAATACAAAGAACATCCAGAAGTTTGTAATGCCATCGGAGCCCACCATGATGAAATAGAAATGACTTCGATGATATCTCCGATTGTTCAAGCATCTGATGCAATATCAGGTTCCAGACCCGGTGCTAGAAGAGAGATTATGGACAGTTACATCAAGCGTCTGAAAGAGCTTGAAGAACTGGCATTGGCTTTTGATGGTGTTAATAAATGTTTTGCCATGCAGGCAGGCCGTGAATTGAGGGTGCTGGTAGATGCAGACAATGTGGATGATCAGACTGCAAGCAAATTATCTTTTGATATTTCACAGAAAATAGAAAAGGAAATGCAATACCCTGGACAGATTAAGATCACTGTGATCAGGGAAATGAGAGCAGTCAATTATGCGAAATAATTAAAAAATAATTTACATGAAAAGGTGCGGTGATTTTACTGCACCTTTTTTTTATTATTGCACTTATGCTTTTTATCTTCCATTTGATACAGTCCTTGCAAGCGCTTTTTTCAGAGATCAGAATGCTTCTTTTCTTCAAAAAGTTAAGTATCGAAGATGTGAGTGTTCTGAAGAAATTTTTCCCATATTACCGGAATTTAAGTGATGATCATCAAAGAGAATTTATTGAAAGACTTAGGTATATTTTGGTGTCCAAAACATTTGTCCCCAGAGGAGGGCTCAAAGAGATTACCCGAGAAATGGAGTTGTTGATTAGTGCTACAGCGGTAATGGTCACCTTTGGATTCAGGCAGGTGAAACTGAGTCATTTTTCAAAGATCCTGGTTTACCCGGATGATTATTATTCGACGATCAATAAAAAATACCACCGAGGAGAAGTCAATCCCAAGTTGGGCATCATTGTTCTTTCCTGGAAAAGTTTCGTTGATGGATTCTTACAAGTAAATGACGGTGTAAATTTGGGGATTCATGAAATGGCACATGCATTAAAATTAGAAAACCAGATTCATTATAATCAGGAGAGTAATTTTTTCAATCCTCAACGTTGGAAGGTTTTCGCCAAATTTGCACATGAAGAAATTCTTAAGATAAAATCTGGGAAAGTATCTTTTTTTAGGGAGTCAGCGGCGATAGATTCCCATGAATTTTTTGCTGTTGCTTTGGAATCATTTTTTGAAAAACCCTCAGATTTCAAAAATTATCACCCTGAACTGTATCAAGCTTTGGTGTTTTTATTGAAACAAGACCCTATAGTCTTATCAGGTAAAGGGAAATGAGGCAGGTGATTGAGTAAAAACATGACATTAATCATGTTTGAAGCTACTCAATGTCACTCTATAAAATTACCTGCAGATTTAGCTTTGTATAAATCTTTGAAGCTATGCAGGGAAAAGTAGAGAATATGGTCAAGTTTGCCGTTCCGGAAGATATCATCTCCCCACATTACTGTCATAAATTGCCGGAAGGATTTTCGGTTCACTTGACACAAGGGGGTAAGGGTTTGATCTGTAGTCCAGAACAAGGACCTAGTTTATTTACAGCTCATCTGCCGGAAGTTTTGGAATGGTTACACGGATTGGAAAAGCCTAAAGGGCTTGAAGAAGAACCATGCAGCATACCTGTCTTATTATATGACAAGGAGTTGTCTACTGAAAGTTTACTGTTTCATTATGACGGGACTCCTGCCTCGGCAAAATTGATCAGAAACTTCATAGAACTATTCGAGGAAAATATTAAAGATAGCAAAGCGACCATTATTTCTCCCTCTTTTATACCCAAATCAAAGCTCAAAGAAGAACAAGAGATAGTACAGCTTGTCACCCAATCTACTGCTGAGACCTCATTTATTAAGTTTAACTTTACCAGAATAGGAGATTTTTGGTCCTATGCGGTCAAACACAAGTGTACCATGTTGGTGACCACGAAAAATTACCAAGCTGATCTGGCGAAGGTCCTTTTCCATTTTTACAAGGGAGGAATGTGGTATGATAGGCTTTCTTTTTACTTATCTTATTAACTATCCACCAAATATGACATATGTCATGTTTTTTAGATTTGAAGCTCAGTAAATTGTAAACAATGTCCGATCCAGCGAAGATAGTCCCTCAAAAAGAAATTTCCTCCTGTTACCATTGCGGTGAGGCCTGTAAAGACGAAATTCTACATTTCGACGGGAAAGAATTTTGCTGTACCGGTTGTAAGCTGGTATATGAGGTGCTGAATGAAAATGACCTTTGCAATTATTATGAAATTGCGGATCAGCCTGGTCTAAGTCAGAAATCCAAATCCGGCAGAGATAATAGGTTTGATTATCTGGATGATGAAGACATCATCCGAAGACTGGTTGATTTTCAGAATGAAGAAGAAACACATGTCACCTTTACGATTCCTTTGATCCACTGTGCTTCCTGTATTTGGCTTTTGGAAAATTTACATAAGCTGCATCCCGGAATTGTATCAGGACGGGTGGAGTTCATCAAGAAAAAAGTTCAGGTTAAGTATTACCAATCTAAAATCAGCCTTAAAGAACTTGTTCAGTTATTGTCCAGGATAGGTTATGAGCCTACGATCAACCTTGCAGATGTTGACAAAAAGAAAGTACAGGTCTCTGATAAAAAACTGATCTATAAACTAGCTGTTGCCGGTTTTTGCTTTGGCAATATGATGTTATTTTCTTTGCCCGAATACTTTGCGGAAGCAGAATTATTGGGGGAAGGTTTTAAGAAAACTTTCAACTACCTGAATGTGATGTTAGCCTTGCCTGTTTTTTTCTTTGCAGCTACTGACTATTACCGATCAGCATGGCTTTCTATCCGCAACAAAGCAGTAAATATGGACGTGCCTATCGCGATCGGTATCGTTACCCTTTTTGCGTACAGCCTTTATGATATCTTTATTTTAGGGAATGAAGGGTATATGGATACCTTGGGAGGGTTGTTGTTTTTCTTGTTGATTGGGAAATATTATCAACAAAAGACGTATGACACCCTATCTTTTGACAGGGATTACAAATCTTATTTCCCGATAGCAGTGACCAAATTGGTCAGAAATGAAGAAGAGGTAATCCCTTTGATCAAATTGCATGTAGGAGACATTATCAAAGTAAGGAATGAAGAGCTGATTCCTGCGGACAGCATACTTCTGGAGGGCGAGGCATTTATTGATTATTCTTTCGTCACCGGAGAGGAAGTTCCGGTAGCCAAAAGAAAAGGAGAACTTGTCTATGCCGGTGGCAGGCAAAAAGGGAAGGCGATTACGCTGACCGTCCAAAAATCTCCTTCTCAGGGATATCTTACTGACCTTTGGAACAATGAGTCATTTGAGAAGGAAAAGGCTAATGGATTAGAGTCTTTGGCAAATAGGATTTCCGGGAAATTCACTTTTACCGTTCTGTTTATTGCTTTTGCAGCACTTGTCTATTGGGTATGGGCTGGAAATGTTTCCCTTGGTGTGCTGTCATTTACATCTGTTTTGATCATAACCTGTCCTTGTGCTTTAGCCATGTCCACGCCATTTACCTTGGGCAATACATTAAGGGTTTTTGGTCAGGGGAAATTTTACCTGAAAAATTCCCATGTGATCGAGAAACTGGCTAAAGTGGACACTGTTGTTTTTGACAAAACAGGCACCCTTACTGCGCCATCACAAGCATCAGTGAAGTATTATGGGGAGCCTCTTTCTGAAGAATCCAAGTCTTTGATCAAGGCTATGGTCAGCCATTCTGTGCATGCTTTGAGTAATAGGATTAATACTTGGCTGGAAAACATCAAGGCAGCCCAGGTATCGACTGAGGTTGAGGAAATATCAGGAAAAGGTTTGCAAACCGTATATAAAGGTCAAATGATCAAACTGGGGTCTGCGGATTTTGTAGGAGCGCGAAATAAGGGACTTCCTGAAGGAGGGAACCTTGTATTCTTTGCTGTAGAGGAAATGGTTCTGGGGTATTTCTTTATCCAAAGTGGATTAAGACAAGGGGTTGAAAAAGTAGTGGCTTCCATCCAAGATGTAAAACAGGTCCATATTTTATCAGGTGATCAGGATCATGAGCGTGAAAATCTTAAAAAGGTTTTTGGGAATGCCATTCGGATGAATTTCAATCAAAGTCCAAATGATAAATTAAGCTATATCCAAAGCCTGAATAAAAAAGGAGCCAATACCCTGATGATCGGAGATGGTTTGAATGATGCTGGAGCATTAAGGGCAAGTCAGGTGGGCATAGCCCTGACCGATAAGATCACAAATTTCTCTCCTGCTTCCGATGCGATCATGGATGCGCAAATGTTGCATAAACTCCCTGCCTTTTTGGATTTCACCAAAACGAGCAGGAATATCATCAAGGCAAGTTTTGGCTTGAGCTTTACCTACAATTTAATCGGGATCTACTTTGCTGTTCAGGGATTGGTCAGTCCGGTTTTTTGTGCCATACTGATGCCGATCAGCAGTATTTCGGTGGTAATATTCACTACCCTTTCCACTAACTATTTGGCTTATAAGAGAGGCCTTAAAGAAAAAATCTGGTAAACATGGAAGTCATATTTATACTAATTGCCATCAGTTTGATTCTAGCGGGGTCGTTTTTGTTTCTCTTTTTCAGAGCGATGAAAGGAGGACAATTTGATGACAATCATACACCGGCCATTAGGATCCTGTTTGATAACGAAAAGAAAACCAAAAATAAAAAA
The DNA here is from genome assembly GCF_042432905.1 of Fontibacter flavus. Taxonomy (NCBI): domain Bacteria; kingdom Pseudomonadati; phylum Bacteroidota; class Cytophagia; order Cytophagales; family Cyclobacteriaceae; genus Fontibacter; species Fontibacter flavus. The sequence continues at coordinate 62,656 of NZ_JBHLWI010000036.1, forward strand.
GTACCATCAACTAAATCGAAGTAACTATGTCAGGAACAACACTGGAACAGTTCAATTACGATAATAAAATCGTAAAGTACTTCGGGGTCGCCACCATTGCTTGGGGCCTCGTCGGAATGTTGGTAGGTGTGATTGCAGCCACCCAGCTCTTTCTACCGGAAGCCAACATGGGTAATCCCTATACTACATTTGGAAGGATCAGACCGCTTCATACCAATGCGGTGATTTTTGCATTTGTAGGGAATGCCATCTTTGCAGGGATCTATTATTCTATGCCAAGATTATTGAAAGCCCCAATGTGGAGCAAAACGCTTAGCTGGATCAATTTTTGGGGCTGGCAGTTCATCATTCTATTAGCGGCAATTACCCTTCCTTTGGGTTTAACAACTTCTAAGGAATACGCGGAATTAGAATGGCCAATTGATATTCTCATTGCTTTGGTATGGGTAGCATTTGGAGCGAACATGATTGGAACAATGATCAAAAGAAGAGAAAAACACTTGTATGTTGCCATTTGGTTTTACCTGGCTTCTTTTGTGACGGTTGCAGTGCTGCACATTTTCAACTCTTTGGCACTTCCTGTATCCTTCTTTAAAAGTTATTCTGCTTATGCAGGAGTTCAGGATGCCCTTGTCCAGTGGTGGTATGGACACAATGCTGTTGCATTTTTCTTGACCACGCCTTTCTTGGGATTGATGTACTATTACTTACCAAAAGCAGCCAATAGACCTGTTTATTCCTATAAACTTTCGATTGTTCACTTTTGGTCTCTGATTTTTCTTTATATCTGGGCAGGACCTCACCATTTGTTATACACTGCATTGCCAGAATGGGCCCAGGTGTTAGGGGTGGTCTTCTCAGTAATGTTGATAGCTCCATCTTGGGGCGGTATGGTCAATGGCTTGCTTACCCTAAGAGGTGCTTGGGATAAGGTAAGGGTTGACCCAATTTTGAAATTTATGGTGGTGGCTGTGACAGCTTATGGTATGGCCACATTTGAAGGACCAATGCTTTCCCTGAAAAATGTCAATGCCATTGCTCACTATACTGACTGGATTGTAGCCCACGTGCATATTGGTGGTTTGGGTTGGAATGGTTTCTTCACCTTTGCCATGTTGTACTGGTTATGGCCAAGGATGTGGAAGACCACGCTATACTCTACAAAATTAGCAAACACCCACTTTTGGATGGGTACTTTGGGTATCATTTTCTATGCGCTTCCAATGTATGTGGCTGCTTTGACCCAGTCTTTGATGTGGAAAGAATTCAGTGAAGCAGGTAGGTTAGCCTATCCAAACTTCCTGGAAACTGTTATTCAGATTGTGCCAATGTATATGCTAAGAGCATTTGGAGGTCTTTTGTACCTATCCGGTGCGATATTGATGGTGTATAACATGGTGAAAACCGCCAAGCAAGGATCTTTCCAAGCTGAAGAGGCTGACGAAGCACCTGCTTTGGCTCCACATGTAGAAGAAAAAGGTGAGTTCTGGCACAGAGCTTGGGAAAGAAAACCTGTATTCTTTACCATCATGGCTACCATTGCTATTTTAATTGGTGGCGCAGTTGAAATTATTCCAACCATCTTGGTGAAATCAAATGTTCCGACTATTTCAAGCGTGCAGCCTTATACTCCACTTGAACTTCAGGGCAGAGACTTGTACATTTCCCATGGATGTGTAAACTGTCACTCTCAGATGATCAGGCCTTTCCGTTCTGAAACCGAGCGTTATGGAGAGTATTCCAAAGCAGGTGAGTTTGTGTATGACCGTCCTTTCCTTTGGGGTTCCAAACGTACAGGGCCTGATTTGCATAGGGTAGGCGGAAAATATCCTGACAGCTGGCATTATCACCACATGGTAGACCCTAGAAGTATGTCTCCGGGATCATTGATGCCTCCATATCCTTGGTTAGCTACCAATATCATGGACCATAGTGATCTTCCAGCCAAGATCAGGACTTTACAGAAATTGGGTGTTCCATACCCTGAAGGTTATGATGCCCAGGCAAACAGTGATATGTTGGTTCAGGCAGAGCAAATAGTAGCTGGTCTGAAAACTGCAGGTGTTGAAGTTATGCCGGAGTCTGAAATTGTAGCCTTGATCGCTTATCTACAAAGACTAGGTACTGATATCAAGAAGACTGCTGCAACTAACCCTTAAATAATTGGTGCTATGAAAAAAGATATATTGAGTTCCATAGAGAACATTGAAATCTATCCAATTATATCCCTTCTGATCTTTGTGATTTTCTTTATAGGGATGTTTATCTGGGTAATCACTGTAGATAAAAAATATGTCGATCATATGAAGGAGATGCCTTTGAATGATGAACCACAAAAGACCAGCGGCTATGAAAAAGTTTAAATCCTTATTATTTCTAATGGCAGGAATGATGACAGCCCTGCCAACTATGGCCCAGTCCAGTGAAATATCCTGGGTGGGTAAACTTCAACAAATGGAAAGTAGCCAGCTGACTTTGTTAGTGATTATGGCAGTTGTACTTGGTGTCATCGTACTTCTTCTGATCTTGATGATTTACCTGATGTCCTTCATGGTATCAGTGTTCAGAAAAGAGAACCCCGAATTGGCTTCCCAACCAACTTGGTGGGATGAGTTCAAACTCAAATACATCGTTGGTAAAATGAAGCCGGCCGGTGGTAAGGAAGAGAAAGAAATGATGCTGGACCATTCTTACGATGGTATCGTGGAATTGGATAACCATATGCCGCCATGGTTGGCAAATGTTTTCTATATATCTATTGCTTTTGCGGTAGTCTACTTCACCTACTTCTCTGTCTTAGGTTTAGGGAAAACCCAAATAGAAGAATATGAAGAAGAACTTAGGATTGCAGCAATTCAGGCTGAGGAAAGGGCTTCTTTAGCATTGAGTTCGATAGATGAAAATACTGCCGTATTTGACAATTCAACCGCTGCTTTGGGTTCAGGTAAGAGTATTTTCGAAGCCAACTGCGCAGCTTGTCATGCGGCTGATGGTGGAGGTGGAGTAGGTCCTAACCTGACGGATGAATTTTGGATTCACGGTGGCAGTATCAATGACATCTTCAAAATCGTGAAATATGGAGTAGTGGAAAAAGGCATGATTCCTTGGCAGGACCAACTTAGCCCAGAGGAGATTCAGAATGTGTCAAGTTATATCATGACCTTGACCGGAACCACTCCTGCTAATCCTAAAGCAGCTGAAGGTGAGAAATATGAAGCCACTATTCAGGAACCGGTAGATGCCTTGACTGAGGATGAATTGACCGTGGAAGAGGTCGAAAATTAAGTGTTGAAACTTGAATTGTTGCAGGAAAAGGGGGATGTTTTCACATTCTCCTTTCCCTGTTTAAACAAAGAAAAAAATGAGTACTAAAAATCCACATTTGGATCCAAACAAATTCCGTGATTCTTTGGGCACCGTCAAAGATGATGGAAAAAGAAATTGGATTTACCCTAAGAAAGTAAGTGGTAAATTTTACAAATGGAGGACCTACCTTTCTTGGGTTCTTCTTGCCATTTTATTTGCAGGGCCATTTATCCAAGTTGGTGGAAGGCCTTATATGCTTTTCAATATATTTGAGCGGAAGTTTATCATATTTGGAGCTGCATTTTGGCCACAGGATACGCATTTGCTTATCTTCTTGTTGCTCATTTTCTTTGTTTTCATCATTTTATTTACAGCTGTTTTTGGAAGAGTTTTCTGTGGTTGGGCCTGTCCTCAAACACTATTTATGGAGATGGTATTCCGTAAAATTGAATACCTTATCGAGGGTGATGCCAATCAGCAGCGCAAGCTCAACGCTATGCCCTGGACTGGGGAGAAGATTTGGAAAAAAGGATTGAAGATGACGATTTTCGTCATAATATCCCTGCTGATATCCCATATTGTAATGGCGTATTTGATAGGTGTCGATCAGGTGAAAGAAATAGTTTCCCAGCCTCCTTCTGCACATATGGCCGGTTTCATTGGGTTGATGGCCTTCACGGGTATTTTCCTATTTGTGTTTTCTTGGTTTCGGGAGCAGGCTTGTATTGTGGTGTGCCCATATGGTAGACTTCAAGGTGTCCTGTTGGATGCCAATACAATTAATGTTACCTATGACCACGTCAGGGGTGAGCCAAGAGGCCCAATACGTAAAAACAAAATTGAGGAGTCACCAAAAGGAGACTGCGTGGATTGTAGTCTTTGCGTTCAGGTTTGTCCTACCGGTATTGATATTCGAAATGGAGTCCAAATGGAATGTGTGAATTGCACAGCCTGTATTGATGTCTGTGATGAAGTAATGGATAAAGTGGAGAGACCCCGGGGATTGATCCGCTATGCTTCGGATAATAGTGTCTTACAGGGGACCCAAAAATTGATCACCCCGAGGGTGAAATTATATTCCTTCCTACTGGTCTTGTTGGTAGGGGCTTTTGTAGCCTTGATTGCTACTAGAGACGACCTTGGGGCTACAGTGACTAGGTTTAGAGGTATGACCTATCAGGCTAGAGAAACAGGCGAAATCAGTAATTTGTATGAAGTTACCTTCATTAATAAGACATTTGATTCTCAGTCAGTCACTTTAGAGCCTGAAGACGATAAATATCGAATTGAAGTTGTTGGTGACCAAAATTGGACCTTGGATGGTCAGGAGAAGTTTGAAGGCAGGTTTTTTATCGTAACTGATGCCGAAAGTATCAAAACCAATCAGGAAAATATTGTACTTTACCTGACCCAAAACGGGGAGGTGATTGATAAGATCAAGACAAGTTTTGTGGGACCGATAGCTAAAAAATAGCCAGAATTGAAAAACTGAAATTGAAAAGAATAGTACAGGAAATTATTTATCAAGTTAAAAAATATTGAAAGATGGATTGGGGAAAAGGAATCATAGTAACATTAGTAGCTTTTGGAGTATTGATCATCTCCATGGTTACCATTTGTGTCAGACAGGATGACATTCATTTGGTGACACAAAATTATTACGAGGAAGAAATCAAGTATCAGGATCAGATTGAGAAAATGATCAATGCCAACCAACTGGATCATGAGGTGCTGGTATATGATAATCAGTTGAAGATTGTTGATCTTCACTTGCCTGTTGGTTCTAAAGGAGTACTTTATTTATTCAGACCTTCAGATGCCAGGTTAGATCAAAAAATTACTTTTGACATTACAGATCCTTCAGTTAATTCTGTAGATGTCAAAAGCCTCAAGCCTGGATATTGGAAAGTAAAACTCACTTGGACAGAGAATGGGGTGGATTATTACAAGGAGGAAAAAATCAACATTTAAGTGATCTGGACTGCGTTTCTTTTGGGTTTTTTGGGCTCATTCCATTGCTTGGGAATGTGCGGGCCGATTGCCTTGGCTGTTTCGTCTAAGGACAATTCTCCATTCCTGAAAAACAAAATTATTTATAACCTAGGAAGGACCTTGACTTATTCAGCTCTTGGAGGATTAATAGGATTTGTAGGTTTCTCTTTTTCCTTAACGGGAATTCAGCAATGGATATCTATCGTGATGGGAGCAATAATTTTGTTGATGGCATTTTTTTATAAAAGATCAGAAAGATGGATAGCAAGTTCAGGATTGTTTGGTGCAGTATATAAACTCAAGTCTTCTCTCGGTTATTTTCTGAAGAAGGGAGGAACCTCAGCTTTTTTTGCCTCCGGCTTATTGAACGGTTTGCTTCCATGTGGGATGGTCTATATTGCTTTGATTGCATCATTGGCGCTACAAAGCCCACTTCAGGGGGCTTTATATATGTTCTTTTTTGGGTTAGGGACAATTCCAATGCTAGTCGTGGTGATGATTTCCGGTAAACTGATTTCACTTTCTTTGAGAACGAAACTGACTAAAGCGTTGCCTTATGTGGCTATGTTTATCGGGATACTTTTTATCGTCAGAGGATTGGGTTTGGGCATCCATTATATCAGTCCGAAATTTGCAGATACAGGATCATCAGCTGATTCAACTGAGATGGTAGTGTGTGATTAGTTCATTTCTCTCAATGGGGTTTCCACAAAAAAACTGCCCCAAAATCTTTGAGACAGTTTTATAAAAATTAGAAGGGTTATCCGGGCTTAATTATAGTGCTGGTTAAATTTCTTTGATTTTAAATTGCTTTGCTGAATCCGAATTTTTGTTCTTCTTTTTCCTGCATTCGACTGTCGAACACCATACAGATATTTCGGATGAATGGCTGTCCTTCTGTTTTTATCTTTATTCCTGAAGCATCAAACTCAATTAAACCTTCCTCACGGAAAGTTTTTAAACGCTCCCAATTGTTTTTGCCCAATAAGGAATAATAGCAGAAGTCCCAAGAAGCTTCTTGATTGCAGATGAGCTGTAAGATCAAATTCCTGTTTTTAATATCTTCTTTACTCATGATATGTCCTTTGCTGACTGCGAAATGCCCCAAACTTATCTGTTCTTTGTAAAGGTCTATTTCTTTGGTGTTTTGTGCATAAGCATAATACACATCAGAGATGGAGCTATTTCCTAAGCCTAGCAATATTTTGGATGGAGAGGTGGTATAACCCATGAAATTTCTGTGTAATGTCTTATTCTCTTTAGCAAGGTATAAAGGGTCATTCGAAAGAGCGAAATGGTCCATTCCCACTTCCAGGTACCCCATTTTAGCCAATATTTCTTTACCTCTTTCGTAGAGTCCCCTTTTTTCGGATTCTTTTGGGAGGAATTGTTCAAAACTCTTTTGCGCAGGAAAAGCAGAAGGTAAATGCGCATAACTATAGAAAGCGATCCTGTCCGGTTTAAGCAGCGCAACTTGCTGGAAGGTGTCTGTGATGGTCTCCAGTGTTTGGTGGGGCAAACCATAGATCAGATCAAAGTTCACAGAATCATAACCGATTTCTCTTGCGACATCGGTAGCTTCCTTTACCCTTTCGAAAGGCTGGATGCGATGAATGGCTTTTTGAACATCCAAATTGAAATCCTGAATACCATAGCTCACTCTTCTGAACCCTAAATTATAAAGGGTCTGAAGATGCCCTCTTGTAGTATTATTTGGATGACCTTCAAAACTGAATTCAGCATCAGGCATGACTTCTGAACTTCCAATAATAAATCCAAGCATCTCTTTCAGAGATTCAGGAGAGAAAAATGTCGGAGTTCCTCCTCCAAGATGGATGCCTGCTAATTTTGGACTAGTTCCCAATATTCTCAAATATGCATCCCATTCATTCATGATAGAAGTGATGTAGGGAGTTTCTACTGCATGGTTTTTGGTGATGCGCTTATTGCAGCCACAATAAGTGCAAAGGCTTTCACAATAAGGGAGATGGATGTAAAGTGTGATGCCTTCTTCATCCCCAAAATCCTCATAAGCTTTTTTCACCATGCTGATCCAGCCTCTCTCATTCAGGTCATTTGACCATAAGGGGACGGTTGGGTAAGATGTATAGCGAGGTGCCGGTACATTGTACTTTTGGATAAGCTTTTCGGATATTGTATTCATAGCTTAAATATTTGATGCAAATTTCGAGGAAAGCACAGGCCTTTTTGATGACATTAATCTAAGTACCAGCTGATAAATGTCATGTTTTTTGCATGATTTCCTGTCAACTCCATTTTTACTTCAGGACTATTTCAACAGCTGCAATAGTTTTTGGGGCAAAGCAGATATTTTAGCAGGAGGCTCTTTTTTTATCAGGCAGAGATTATTATGAACTCTTATACCTCTTTAAATTCAAGCTTGCTGATGATGTCCAATGTTACATGTAACATCACTGCAGTGACGATGGACATGCCCAAACTCAGACCTAATAGCGCAAATACAAATTGATTGGATATCAGGAAAGCGAAAAACCCAGCTCCAAGCGAGGGCGCAATGCCAAAGATAAAAACACCTCCTATAATCAAAGGTTTGATCAGTTTCCTGTCCCAACCTTCGTCAAAACCAACCTGCGTGGTCAGCGCAATTGCAAAACCTGTGGCGTAAAAAAGGACAAGAGACAAAGGAAAAAGAAGGATCAGCCAATAATTGAGCTGGGCTATCAAGACCGTTGGGACGATCAACACAATTCCCATAATCAGGGTTTGGTAAATGTCCAGTTTGATCATATTCCAGAACTTAGATGTCCAGGATGCGGGAATAATGATAAAATAGGGTTTTTTGAGATCTCCGACATTTGTCCGTCCCATTCCGCTAAAGAAATATATGAAGATCAAAAACGCCAAGTATCCATAAATCACCTGATGACTGAACCAATCAAAACGTGAAAGTACTGCGAAAATGATGGCGATCGAGGCAAAGCCCATTCCGAATAAACCTATCAAAGGATGATAATCCTGACGATAGCTATTGACGTAATTTCTCCAGTACAGGGCTACCGCACCTGAACCGAAATTTTCCAAATCTAACTTCTTCTTGGCATTGATACTGATATTGGCTTCGGAAGCTTCCCGTTTTCCCTTTGCAGTTTCTTTGACTTTCTCGTTGGATTTAGTGGCTTCCAGTACATCCTCATAATAATATCCGGCATTGGATAATACAACTTGTACAATCAGGATAAAAGTTAATAGGTAAACCAGAATAAACCCGGAAGCAATCCAGATACTTTCATGGCCCAAATAGGTCAAAATGGCACGACTCCAGCCTACTAAAGGAAAGAAGTCAAACCAAGGAGAACCAATCCAGGAAAACATTCCCTGCCAGAATTTTTCAGCCATCAAGCCTGGGATCAAGACCATCAATCCCAAGATGATGCCCAGTCCAAACACACCATTTTTGATAAAAGGTAGAATGCCATATTTGGTGTTTAAAGTATAGACCAAAAACCTGATTGGCGAAAGGATAAAAAAGAACAGCATAATGCCCATAGTCATGATGCTGAGATTGAAGATGTTCAGGTCAAAGAGTTCGTTTAATTGGGCTGTACTGTAAAGGGTAAATAAAAAAGCACCACCCGTAGCAGGGAAAATTGCCCTGATCATGTAATAAAGGAGTATTTTGGAAGGCGCTGACGGAGAAGTAAACAATAAGTTCACGTCTGCCATACTGAAGAAACTGACATTTTTCTTTGTGGATTGATATAGTTTGAACATCAAAAATGCCAATGCCGCCAATGTCAAGCCTCCAGTCATGTTCTGCACAGCATAATTGACTTCCTCTATTTGACCTGCTGCTTCCTGAATATCTTCCAGCTGGGAAGTGTCTATGCTAGAAGATTTGTCGCCTTTTCTAAAATAAAAGAAACTGAAATACCCCACCACAAAAGCATAGGGCAAAAGCCTCAAGGGATTCTTGAGGATCAGTTTAATGTTATTGATCAGGATGAAAAGATCCTTCCTTAGCAGTAATTTAAACTCATTCATCTTTTGTCAATTCTAAAAATAAATCCTCCAGTGAGGCATCATTTTCCTGATTAAAGCTGGCTTTGAGGTTGCTCAAAGTGTCATTGCCGATGATATTGCCATCTTTCATGATCATTATCCTGTCTGCGATGCTTTCTACGCTATCTATCAGGTGAGTACTGACCAAGATGGTTTTGCCTTGCTCTTTCAGTTCTCTGAAAATTCTTTTGGTGTTTTTGATCGCTTTGGGATCAAGTCCGATCATGGGCTCATCGAAGAAAAGTACTTTTGGGTCAGGCAATAAAGCACAGCAGATAGAAACCTTTTGCCGCATGCCTTTAGATAAATCCCTGCCCAGTTTGTCTTTTTTATCTATAAGTTCATACATTTCCATCCAGTGTTCAGCTTTTTGTTTCCAATCACTTACACTATAGGCCTGTGCAATAAACTGAAGGTGTTCCTGCACTGTAAGGAGGTCATACACATGCGGAGTTTCGGGGATATAGGAAAAAAGCTTCTTTGCTTCTACGCTCAGATGGTCATGACCACCAATTCGGATCTCACCGGCGGTCTTCCTCAATAAACCTACAATACACTTCATTGTAGTGCTTTTTCCGGCACCGTTTGGCCCTAAAAGACCCACTACTTCACCACCTTCCAGAGAAAAATTGATGCCGTTTACTGCATATTGATTTCCGTATTTTTTGATTAATCCTTCAACTTCTAGCATGTAACTTTAAAAATTTGAACACCCAATATTAAACTATTGCTGTGAAATAAGGTTGCATCTATTTCAATTTAAGTCAAAAGCTCAGTTAAAGAGTTGAATGTTCGGAGAATTCAGTGAGTTGGGTAAATTAAAAAGCGATTCCCCATTTGATCAACAAACTGTTAAAAACATAGGACTCTTCCCGAACGGAAATAAACCCAGGAGGTAGACTGGACTCACCGATATTGCTTAAACTTCCTGTTCCTGATTTCATCCCGTCATAGAAAAATGCATATTGCCTTTTATATCCCAAAGACCAGGTGTAAGCTCTTTTGCTGTTTTTGGAGTTTCTTTTGATGCCAAGACTGGGACTGAACATGAATCCCCCTTCATGCCATTGTTCGGACCATTCATTGGCAGTTCTTTTTTCCAGCCAAGCTGAGGCATATCCGAGGTCTATTCCTGCATAAGGAGAAGTCCTCTTACCATTTTCCTTATAACCCCTCCATCCAAAAGCTATCGGCATCAATTTGATGTCAGGGTAGCTGTTTATCCCCAAAAGAATCCCTACTGCATGGTTTGGTTTTACTTTTACACCATTGAAGCTTTCTAAAGAAAAATTCACCCTCAGGTCATGACTGTCATCCCAAACTTTCACTCTCCCTAACATCGGACCAATTTCCGTTTGGCTGAAAAAATTATTTTCCTGGGCTAATCCTGAAATTCCTGACAAAAAGGTAAAAGCGAGAGCGAATAGAAGTTTTTTCATCTTGATTCAAAAGACACAAAATATAATCCCAAAGAGTTTGATGGGGATCAAACTATACGATAACTGGATTGTTAACTTGGATACAGCTAAGTGGCTTCAGTTTTGAAGGAGTAGTATAATCAAATTGACAAACACCTTCCGGTCCAATAACAATCAGGGATTTTGGTCCTGCGATGATGTCTACAGATTTCATGCTTTTGAGAAACTCCAGCTGGTTTTTGTCAATATTCATGACATCAGCGACATTGAAGCTTTTTAAACCATGTTTCCCTTCGGCAAGGTAGAGGTAATCCCCTGTCAGACTCAAACCATGTGGGTTGAGCATTTCATAAGCTTTCACCAATTTAGGAGCATAGGGATTTTTAATATCCACTACCTGAAGTTCGTCTACTCCAAATCGGCAGTTGATGCCAGAGCGCAGCGTAACAAAAGCAAATTCTTCATTCACAACTACAGGGTCACAGGCAGTGATGTGCTGGTAGACAGCCATTTTCTGAGGAGAAGAAGGGCTGGAAGCGTCATAGATATGCATGCCTGTATTGGAGCCTATGAACAATTTTTCCTGAAAAGGGAAAATGGTCTCAATACCCCAGCCAAGATTCAGATTGGTGATATGCTTAGGGTCTGCTTCCTGATTCACATCAAACACGCGTAAACTATAATCATCAACCGCATACAAGTGACCACTCATCAACGTAAACCTGGCCATGGAACCTCCTTGGCCATAGTTTTGCCCAGATCCACTAAATGATGCCAATGCATCGGATCTCTCCATCCCCCACCAAGGTCTTCCCCAGCCCCACATCATTTCTGATTCAGTGGTCATTACTGTATCCTTATAGGTGATGATGGTACTTTTTTCCAAATCGACAAACATGTGTTCAAAAACATCTTCAATTCTTTTGATCAAATTGATGTTTCTGATATCACTGATGTCAAAAGCCAATAAGTCTACATAGCTATCTGCGTAAAGAATATTGTTGTTGATGGCTAAATCAACATTTCCCGGAATGTTGATGAAATTCAAATTTGAAGGAGAGGAAGGATTGGAATTGTCCAAAATATGAATCCCTTTCTGTGGCTCATTGATCAAAAGATAATCCCCATAAATATATATTTTCCCGGGATTGTCTAAGGGTTTGCTTGGTTCTATGATGATGTCAGATTCCCGTACGGTACTCATTTCTAAGAATAATGGGATCTTTGTTCTATAAGTGTATGAGCTGCTTACCTCATCATGGCAGGAGGGAAGCGTCAAGAACATCATTATCGTTAAAACGGCGAAGACAGGCCAGCTGAAAATCTGTATTAAACGTTTTTTCATAAGTCAAGCAGGTTAAATAGTGGCATGGTTGATATCTACAAGACGTCATTACCTACTCATGCGCTACAAGGGATTGAAAAAAAATAAAAAAATTTTGGGTCATCAATCCATTTTCTCTTTCAACTTTCTTTCAAAATTCAGAAAAGAGTTGAAATATTTCCTAATTATATTTCCGGTCAGGTCCCTTTGAAAATCTTCCGGATAGAGTGGGTCATACTTGATCCTGTCAATGATCATGTCCAGCCAAGCCTTGCCATCATCAATCAAATCCTCATTGAATGCTTCCACTGTCGTGTCTCTTGGTCCAAGATGGTTATTTCTGCCCATTTTTTTAAAATATTCACCGATTGTTTTAAGAGCTAGTTCATGGGTGATTTCAAATGAACGGATAACCCTTTTTTGGGATTTCTCATCCAAATCATGGCTTTTTGCTGATTTGATGATGTCCTCAAGTTCATCCAGAGATTCTTTGAAGTCAGCAAAACATTTTTCGCAGGTTAATGGGGTAGTTTTCATGAGCTTTTCTCTTTGCTTTAAGTTACAAAAAAAATATCATCTGACACTGTATGACTGCATAAATGGTTGTCCATTTGGTGTCACTCCATCCAAGCGTAGCCTTCCACTGAAATTTTCTAGGAACTTTCCAACTTCTTCAGGATTTTTGGCTGGTTCACCATTGATAAATGTAATTACAAAACCATTGTTTAGTCCCAAATCCCTGAGATAACCTCTGGTCATGCCGGTAATTTTAATACCGTGTTCAATACCCAATCTATCTCTTTCTATGGTATTGACAGCTTCAAGTTGTGCACCAAGTAGATTGGAAGCGTAAAACTCCCTTTTGATGATGCCTGTACCACCTACCAGGTTTTGTAGTGTCAAAGAAGTTGATTTTGAACTTCCGTTTCTTTTGTATTCAATTCGGATATTATCTCCAGGATAGTAATAGGAAAGGACTTCCTCAAAGCTTCCTTTGCCTGTGATAGAGATTCCTTCAATTCTGGTAATAACATCATTACGTTGTAGTCCGGATTTTTCACCAGCACCATTTCGGATTACATGAGTGACGATGACGCCATCCAGATTCTGCAGTTTCATTTCTTCAGCCAATTCCGGAGTGATTTCAACCACTTCGATACCCGGCACGGCTTTTTGGACTTCACCGTACCGGATGAGGTCATTCGAGATTTTCATGGCGATATCTACCGGTACTGCAAACCCATACCCTGTGTAAGAACCAGTTCGGGACAAGATGGCAGTATTGATTCCAACTAGTTCACCCCGAATATTGACAAGGGCACCCCCTGAATTGCCGGGATTTATCGGTGCATCTGTCTGGATAAAAGATTCTAAAGGAAAGTCACCACCTAATATATTGATTTGCCTTTCTTTGGCGGATACTATGCCCGCGGTGACAGTAGAGGTGAGATTAAATGGATTACCGACTGCAATTACCCATTCTCCTATTCTGAGCTCACGACTACTTCCCTGTTTGATGGAGGGAAGATTTTGGGCTTCGATTTTCAGCACTGCGATGTCCGTATTTTTATCAGTGCCGATCAGTTTGGCAGGATAGGTTCTTTTTTGATGTACGACATCAATGGTCTCAGCACGGTCAATCACGTGGTTATTGGTGATGATATAGCCGTCAGTACTGATGATAACACCAGATCCTGTGCTGACTCTTTGCACGGGTCCAGTGCCGAAGAAATAATCAAAAATACTGTATCGCCTTTGGTCAGTTCCCGAAAAGTTTTTGATAAAGACCACAGAAGGAGTGCTTTTTTCAGAAGCCTCTACAAAAGAAACAGGCATGTTCAATGAGGCATCGGGTCCATTAGGAAGATCAAAATTTACATGATATCTGGGATTTTGTTTAATTTCCTCTGTTTGGGTGAGGGGAAGATCTTTCTTTTCATTGAAATGGTGAAATGTCCAGGCGCCTGCCAGACCAGCTATAAAGGCCACAAGGATAACTTTGATATTTTTCTCCATAATCTTCATAACGAAATTTCGGATTTTGGGTTAATTCATCACGGTGAATCTTTAAAAAACTGTACACCTATTTGCATGCCAAAAATACCGCATTTCAAAAAGACAAAAAAATTAGCAGGAAAAGTGCTTGATCCTTGTAATTTTGTCAGCTTGGAAGGGTGATTATGAATCTTTGTCCCCTTAATCAGTAAGTGATTTCATGTCAGAAAAAAAACACGTAGCCATCCTTGGCTCAACAGGAAGTATAGGGACACAGGCTCTAGAGGTCATCAAGTCCCACCCGGATCGGTTTGAAGTGGAAGTGCTTACCGCTCAGAATAACGCAGACTTATTAATTGCCCAAGCGCTGGAATTCAACCCCAATTGTGTGGTAATTGTCAATGAGGCATTATATTCCAAAGTTAAAGAAGCGCTTGCTCATACGGACATTAAGGTATATACCGGTGAAAAAGCTTTGTCACAGGTAGTGGAGATGGATTCAATTGATGTGGTTTTGACCGCACTCGTGGGGTATTCTGGCTTATTGCCGACAATCAATGCTATCAATGCATCCAAGCAGATTGCATTGGCCAACAAGGAGACATTGGTAGTTGCTGGGGAATTGGTTACTGCACTTGCCAAAGAAAAAGGAGTGAACATCTATCCAGTGGATTCAGAGCATTCAGCTATATTCCAATGCTTGGTAGGGGAGTTTCACAATCCTATTGAGAAAATTATCTTGACAGCTTCAGGCGGTCCATTTAGGGGAAAAGACCGTTCGTTTTTGGAATCAGTCACCAAAGAGCAGGCTCTGAAGCATCCCAACTGGGATATGGGGGCAAAAATCACCATCGATTCGGCATCCTTGATGAACAAAGGGCTTGAGGTGATTGAGGCAAAATGGCTTTTTGGCTTGAAAAGGGATCAGATAGAAGTGGTCGTACATCCTCAATCTATCATTCACTCTTTGATACAGTTTGAAGATGGTTCTATCAAAGCACAGCTTGGCCTTCCTGATATGCGACTGCCTATACAGTTTGCATTGAGTTATCCTGATCGTTTGAAAGCAGATTTTCCAAGATTTGATTTTGTAAAATATCCGAATCTCACATTTGAACAACCTGATATAGAAACTTTCCGTAATTTAAGGCTGGCATATGAAGCTATGGATAAGGGCGGTAATGCACCTTGCATACTTAATGCAGCCAATGAAGTTGTTGTGGCCGCATTTTTGCGGGACGAAGTTGGGTTTTTGGAAATGTCAGACTTGATCGCAGAAACCTTGGATAAATCGACTTTCATCCATCAGCCAAGTCTGGAAGATTATATTGAATCGGACAAAATGTCCAGAATTATCACACAAGAATTAATTAAGAGTAAAAAATAATGGATACACTGATCATGGTGGCTCAGTTGATACTGGGATTATCGATTTTAGTTGGCTTGCACGAGTTGGGTCACCTGCTCACTGCCAAAATGTTTGGCATGAGGGTTGAAAAATTCTCTATAGGCTTTCCTCCTAAGATCGTAGGGTTTAAATGGGGAGAAACAGAATATTCCATCGGTGCAATTCCGTTGGGAGGTTTTGTGAAAATTTCCGGAATGGTGGATGAGTCCATGGATACAGAGCAGCTTAGTTCTGAGCCACAACCTTGGGAGTTCCGATCCAAACCGGCCTGGCAACGTTTGATTGTGATGCTTGGAGGTATCATTGTCAATGTGATTACAGGGATCATCATATTTGTTACTTTGGTGTATCAAAAAGGTGAAACTTACTATTCTAGAGATCAGGTAGTAGAGCATGGTATCGTTGCCTATGATATCGGCAAGATGATTGGTTTTCAGGATGGGGATAAGATTTTAGATATCAATGGTGAGCCATACAAAAGTATAGGTGATCTGAGCAGTGGTGAGGCGCTGTTGAGCACAGATGGTTATTACACTGTTGAAAGAGATGGAGAAGTCATCAAAATTGATATTCCTCGTGGTTTCATCAACTCTTTTTCAGATGAGGAAAGTTTGATGCGTTTTATCAATATCCGGACACCTTTTGAAGTAGGTCAGGTAATGCCGAATAGCCCTGCTGCAGGTATGGGCTTGCAGGAAAAAGATAAAATTGTAGCTGTCAACCAACAGCCCGTCTACTATTTTGATGAGCTGCAATCTGCCTTGGCCAACAATAAAGGAGAAGAAGCACAATTCACAGTAGAAAGAGAAGGGAAAAAACTAGAAAAGAGTACAGTTGTCAGTGAAGAAGGAACTATTGGAATAGCTATCAATCCGCTTTTGCAGCCTGTTGTTCATCGATATGGAATTGGTGAGTCCATCACTAAAGGTACTCAAAGGGCCTTTGGTGTGGTCATTGTCAATGCTAAAGCTTTGGGTAAAATGTTTACAGGAGAAGTTTCTGCGAAGAATGTCAGTGGTCCAATTGGGATGGCCAAGATTTATGGTAACAATTGGGATTGGGTAAAATTCTGGAGTATCACCGGTTTGATATCCATGATTCTGGCATTTATGAACTTGCTTCCTATTCCGGCCTTGGATGGAGGACATGTGATGTTCCTGCTGTATGAGATGGTTTCCGGTCAGGCTCCATCAGATAGATTTTTGGAAAATGCCCAAAAGGTCGGTATGGTGTTACTACTTGCTTTGATGGTATTCGCAATCGGTAATGATATCTTGAAAATTTTTACTACATAATGTGAAAAATATAAGCTGAAAATCAATTAGTTATACAAGGGTGGGGACCAAATGCCTCACCCTTATTTTTTGCTATTATTTTTTTCGTTACAATTGTTCTTGTCTTAGACTTTGTTTGGTAAAACAGGTGATTGTCATGATGATTTTCTTTGTTTTATAATGAAGCGAAAAAGAATTTGGTTATAAGTCCATTTCTGATTCGGATAAGACTTTTACATTCCTTGAAAAAGGCAAATCTTTTCCGATTTCAGTTATGATCTTCATTACCAATAATTCTTTATGAAAGGTTTTCTACATATTTCACTGATTGGGTTGGTCGGTTTGATGCTCTTCACCTGTCCTGCATCTGCCCAGGATATCAATAGGGATTTCATCATCCTTCCTTCCGGACTTAAGGTAAATGGTATAATTGTTCGTTCTTTTGACCAACAACAATTTACATCCATAAAATTCACCAGCCTATTGGGGGAAGAAAGTGTTTATTCGCCTAATCAGATCAATGGGTTTGGACTGGAAAATGGTAGGCTTTTTTATAGCACCTTGCTACCAGGAGAAAAAGAAAAAGTATTTGCCCAACAATTCTTAAGCGGAACCCTCAGTCTTTTGGGGTATAAGGGTAATTTTTATATCAGTAATGGGAGGGAAATCACTTACTTGGAAGCAAAGTATGAAGAGACAAATATTTCGGGAAAGTCTGTAGTTTCTTTCCGCAAGCCATTTCTTGGAACACTTAATATTTTAATGGCAGGGGAATGCGGGACCAAATTAAGTGGAGCTGTCTTTACCACTCAGTATTCAGAACAGAGTTTGATTGATATTCTTGTTAAATATCATCTTTGCGAAGGAAGGCCTTATGAAGTACATGTGGAAAGAATCCCGGTTATTCGGGTTTCCCCTTTTATAATGGCAGGAGGAGGTATGATGAATTCAATGGTTGCTTCTAGGTACGAAGACAGACAGGATTCATTTAAGAAAAAACTTACTCCTGCGATTTTAGTGGGACTTAAAGGATACAATTTTAGGAATATGCCCAAAATTGGCTTTGATGCAGGAATAGGCTACACTAAAACATCTAATGTTGTCAATTCTGCTTATCAAAATCAAGCTTTAAAATTAACTGGGACAGAAGAGTTTAGCATATCCACAGTTTTTACTCCATTTTTCATCAACTATTCATTCCAAAAGAATGCCTTAATGGAAACATATCTTGGGATAGGTGGGATTTACAGGATGAACACTTATAAAAGCAATTTTGCTATTCAAGATAGGACCACTATCTATAACGGAATCACTATCCTTCAAGAGGGATCTTATGTGGACTACAGAAGTCACAATATGAGCCCATCATTAAAATTGGGTGGTCATTTCAAGCATCAACAGAAGCTTGGGTTTATAGTAGAATTGCAGTTAAGCTATTTATCGAACAGCTATACGATTAATCTAGATGCCAACACGGCCGTCTATAATGAGTTAGCGACATCAATTTTGTTTGGAATTAGGTATTAAAAAGAGGAACAACATGAAGACTATTAAAATATTTTTATTTGTGTTGGTTACAGTATTGATGGCTTCCTGTCAGACAGATGAGCTTGAACCGATCAGAAATCCAAGATTCAGTGTGGCATTTATTCAGGAATTAGATGCGTCAGGGGCACAGTTCGCAGCCAACGTCTATGATTTTGGAAATGAGGAGATTCTCGAATATGGCTTTGTTTATGCAGAATCTATTCAACCAAGAATTAACAACGCCGAGAGGGTATCCACTTCAGGAAGGCCGGGGCAGTTTTTTGAAATCAAGGCATCACATTCCATGCAAATGGGCAATAAATATTATGTGGCTGCCTATATGAAAACCACCTCAGGTTATGTCTATTCAGCCACAATAGAATTTAAAAGCATGGGGTCAGAAGGATTTGTTTATCAAAGGATGGAGATCCCAAATCCTCTGTACTTTGGTGATACCATTACCGTTTATGGTCAAAATCTGAGCAGAATCCCCAATAATTATGAAGTATTTGTTGAAGGGCATCCGGCTAGAATTGTGCAGGTCAATGAAGGGAATTTCAGGTTTTTGTTGCCTGCTGAAATTTCATTTGATGATAGGATAATTTATGAAAATACCCTCAGGTTTTATTTTAGAATTGCTGGTAAAGACCTGATGGTTTCCTCACCTTTTTATTTTAAAAAACCAATTTTTGAAGCGACTCCTATCCAACATGTGAATTATGATGAGGCGATTTACATTGAAGGGGATTTTTTGGAGTCACAACATGTAAGGGTGTATTATAAAGAAGAGGGATATGTATATGATTTACCGGTAAGTCTTAATTCAAAAAATAAAATCGGTTTTAAACCTGCAGCTAGATTTCTTTCCCAAAGACCGAAAATTGAAGTTTGGATCCGAGGTGAGAAATATGAATTGTCAGACATATTTTCACTTAACTTATCTGATTTTGAACCTGGTCAGTCTTTTTCAATTTTTGCAGGGGATGGTATAACAGCCAAAACCATCAATAAGAATATTCATAATCCATATTTCAATAGTTTGATTGGAGATGTTCAGGGGGCTTACGTCCAAGTATATGAGACTGGTTTAGAAAGCCAGAATGAAATATTCTTTTCAATTGGGAGTGAATATAATGTGGTAGGCAGATCCAATAAAGTGTATTTTGATAATTACGGAAACAGGTCTACGAATTACGTAACAGTCTCCTTACTCAATCCATATCTACCTGTATTTCGTACTCCTGATAGTTTTCAATCTATAGCATACATGCAAGGGAGGGGGGTAAGTGATGGAGACAAGGGGTATTTTTTCAGGGAAAAACAGGTGTATAGGTTTGATCCAAATCTGATGACTCTTCAGGTTGTCGCCAATACCACAAACAACCAAGTATTCAACTTGGCCAATGTTTTCGCCATGAAAGCTCCTAATGGAAAAATTTATACAGGCGCTGATAATATTATTCCTCCGGGAGGCAGTATTGACTTTTTTGAGTTTGATCCTGCTACCGCCAAATTGACCAAATTACCTAATATCCCTACAAATTTCTCCCAACCTAGGGCTGTGTATACCACCGATCATTATCTTTATTACGATGGAGGATTTCTACTTACTGAAGGTGTTGGATATTCAGAATCAACAGAAAGATGGAGGTATAGTTTTGCGGGAAAAGTTTGGGAAAAAATGGTAGACACCATCGTGGAGGAGAGTTATATCAGAAGACATGTTCCATTCCGTTACCAAAGTAAGCTTTATCAGATTGGGCAGGAAGATGGGACATTTGGAAATATTCTGTTTGTGTTTGATGAACAGACAGAGCAGTGGTCAAAAGTGACCACCTTGCAGGCCAATTCTGCAGTTACTACCAACGAAGTTTTTGTCATCGGAGATGAAGCTTATATGGGGTATGGAAACGGGCTTTGGAAGTTGGATTTAAAGACATTTGAGGAAACCCAGTTTTCTTTTATTGACGGTTATAATCTAAATTCCGGTTTGGCTCCTTTGGTTTCTGTAGGGTTAAACAACAAGTTTTACATATTTAACAGATATTACAGTATCCTTGAATTTGATCCTGAGTTTTTTTGAATCGATTGGTAATCTTCCCTAACTCCTTGAGATTGTGCTGAAAAATATTGTGACATCAGTGTATGTTGATCTTGTTTTAGGATAACCTGTCATTTTGTTCCTAAATAAACATTGGCATGTACATTGATTTTATAGGTAGAACCTTATTAAATTGAAGGTTCTACTAAATTTTGATATCAACATGACAGGATAACTGTCATTATGTCCTTTATGAATAAATTCGAAAATCAATTATTCCAATCGCTTATGGAAGGAGATTACGCCGCTGAGGGTGATCTGATTCAACTGATCACGGATGATGAAGAGGAGGCCCACTCCCAACCAGAGAAATACGCTGAAGAGATTCCTATACTTTCTGTAAGAAATACTGTTTTGTTTCCAGGTGTGGTGATTCCGATCACTGTGGGGAGACAAAGGTCAATTAAATTGGTCAAAAAAGCCCAAAAAGGAGATAAGCTGATCGGGGTCTGCGCTCAGATCAACCCTCAGCACGACGACCCTTCCTGGGAAGATATTTACCATGTGGGAACTTTGGCTAAAATCATCAAGATGATTGTTCTACCAGATGGCAATACCACTATTATCATACAGGGAAAAAAGAGATTCCAAATAACAGAACCGCTGGCAGAGGATCCCTATTTTACTGCCAAAGTAGAATATCTGGAAGAGAATTTCCCCAAAAACAGCAAGAAGATCCAGGCCCTTGAGGAATCCTTAAAGGATGCTGCGGCCAAAATCATGCATCTCAATCCAGAGATTCCCAGAGAAGCACAAGTGGCGTTGGACAATATTGACAACACTCCTTTTTTGACTCATTTTCTTTCCTCTAACATCAATGCTCCTGTCGAAGCAAAGCAAAAATTATTGGAGATTAATGACGGTATTGAGAGAGCGACATTGCTTCTGGAGTTTATGATGAAGGACATACAGATGCTGGAACTGAAAAGTGAAATCCAGAAAAAAGTCCATACAGATATTGATCAGCAGCAAAGGGATTATTTCCTAAGGCAGCAGATGAAGGTTCTTCAAACTGAATTGGGTGAAGAAGGTCCAGAGAAGGAAGTGGAAGAACTGCGCCTTAAAGGATCGAAAAAGAAATGGTCTGAAAATGTTGCGAAGCATTTTGAAAAGGAACTGGATAAAATTCTCCGCATCAATCCATCTGCAGCGGAATATCCCATAGCCCTCAATTATGCTGAGACCTTGGTGGAATTGCCGTGGAATGAATTTACTGTGGATAATTTTGACCTAAAAAGGGCAAAAGAAATCCTGGACAAAGACCACCATGGACTAGAAAAGGTCAAAGAAAGAATTATAGAGTACTTGGCAGTTTTGAAACTGAAAAATGACCTGAAAGGGCCAATTTTATGTCTTTATGGTCCTCCGGGAGTAGGGAAGACTTCATTGGGGAAATCCATTGCAAGGGCTTTGGACAGGAAATATATCAGGATGTCACTTGGGGGCGTTCACGATGAGGCAGAAATCCGCGGTCATAGGAAAACCTACGTAGGTGCCATGCCGGGCAAGATCATCCAAAACATGAAGAAAGTGAAAACTTCAAACCCTGTCTATGTATTGGATGAGATTGATAAATTAAGCTCTGATTTTAGGGGAGATCCATCTTCCGCTTTCCTGGAAGTCCTTGATCCTGAGCAGAACAGTACATTTGTAGACAACTATTTGGAGGTAGAATACGACCTTTCTAAAGTATTGTTTATTGCCACAGCCAATTCCTTAGATAGCATTCAGCCTGCTTTGCGGGACAGAATGGAGATCATTGAGGTGACAGGTTATACGCTTGAGGAAAAAATAGAAATTGCCAAGAAGCATCTGATTCCAAAGCAAAGGAAAGAACATGGTTTGAAAGCAAATCAGATTTCCTTTGATAAAGCCGCAATCATTAAAATCATTGAGGATTATACCCGTGAATCAGGCGTTAGGAGTTTGGAAAGGGCTATTGGAAAAGTTGTCAGAAATGTCGCTAAATCTATTGCCCTGGAAGAGGAATATGTGAAGAAAATTACGGTAAAAGAAGTCAGAAAAATTCTCGGCGGGGAAATTTTCGATAAAGAAATCTATCAGGATAACAGCATAGCAGGTGTGGTTACTGGACTTGCCTGGACATCTGTAGGTGGTGAGATTTTGTTTGTAGAGGCATCTCTCAGCAAAGGTAAAGGTAAATTGACGCTATCGGGCCAGTTGGGGGAAGTCATGAAGGAGTCTGCAGTCACAGCGCTTTCTTATTTGAAATCCAAAGCTGAAAAGATGGGGGTGGATTACCGCATATTTGACAATTATGACCTGCATGTGCATGTACCAGCAGGAGCTGTGCCTAAAGATGGCCCTTCTGCGGGTATTACGATGTTGACTGCGATGGCATCCATTTTTACACAGAGAAAAGTGAAGTCCAAAGTAGCCATGACAGGAGAGATTACCCTTAGGGGTAAAGTGATGCCTGTTGGTGGGATCAAAGAAAAAATTCTTGCTGCCAAGCGTGCAGGTATCAAGGAGATCATTCTTTGCGAAAAGAACAAAAGAGATATTGAAGAAATTGACGAGGAATATATCAAGGGAGTGACTTTCCATTTTGTCGATAAAGTGGAAGAGGTACTGGATATTGCCTTGCTAAAGTCCAAAGTAGAGGAACCTATGATTTTCACCTTTCCCAAAGAAAACAGGGAAGAAGCTTCAAACTGACATTAAGGCATAGGTTAAGGTTATTTTAGTCCACTATAAAAAGGTTTGATGTAACCTTAAAGGATTAACTCAGTTGAAGAGGTATAGTGAAAGTGATATAAAGGGCGAAAGAAATAAAGATAATGAGAAACGACATACAGCATTTGACTCCAAAACAGATAGTTGCTGAATTGGACAAATATATCATTGGGCAACATGATGCCAAGAGGAATGTAGCAATTGCTTTGCGTAACCGAATCCGAAGGATGAATGTGAAGAGCGATATTCAGAAAGATATTGTTCCGAATAACATCTTGATGATAGGTTCTACCGGTGTAGGTAAAACTGAAATTGCAAGAAGGCTGGCCAAGATTGCCAATGCACCATTTACCAAAGTAGAAGCATCCAAGTTTACAGAAGTAGGCTATGTGGGTCGAGATGTGGAGAGCATGGTCCGTGACTTGGTGGAACAATCCGTGCATTTGGTGAGGGAAAACAAAAACGAGGCGGTAAAAGAAAAGGCGGCAGAGTCGGTGGACGAAATAATCCTGGATATATTGATTCCACCGGTGAAATCTGCAGGATTTACCAGACCGGGTGTTTCTATATCTGCTGAATTTAACCCAGAACAGGCCTCAGAGGACGAATTGAATGAAAGAACCAGAGAACGTTTTAGAGAAAAACTTAAAAACGGGGAGCTGGAAGACAGAAAAATAGAGATCAATGTCAAGCAAAGTCCTCCGGTGGGAGTTGGTATGATCGGAGGTGGCATGATCGATGACGCCAGCATGGCTGGTTTGCAGGACATGATCAGTGGCATGATGCCCAAGAAAACAAAGAAACGAAAGGTAAGTATTGCCGAGGCCAGAAAAATACTTATGGAGGAAGAGACCAGTAAGCTGATTGATTTTGACGAGGTAAAAGAAGAAGCGATCCGCTTGGCTGAGAATAATGGGATTATCTTCATTGATGAAATAGATAAAATTGCCTCCAAAAGCGGCAAAGGCGGTGGCGGCCCAGATGTCAGTAGAGAAGGCGTGCAACGGGATCTTTTGCCAATCGTAGAAGGAAGTAGTGTGAATACCAAATACGGGATCATCAATACAGATCACGTATTGTTTATTGCGGCGGGGGCTTTTCATGTAAGCAAACCATCTGACCTGATTCCTGAGTTACAGGGGAGATTCCCAATCAGGGTAGAATTAAGTTCCCTGACAGAAGATGATTTCTACAGAATTTTGAAGGATCCAAAGAATGCCCTGACCAAGCAATATCAGGCTTTGTTTGAGGCTGAGGAGGTGTTTTTGGATTTCAATGATGAAGCGATCAGGGAAATTGCAAAATTGGCTTTCAAGATTAATGAAGAGGTGGAAAATATCGGAGCAAGAAGACTGCACACGGTCATGAGCCACTTGTTGAATGATTTCCTTTTTGAGGTCCCGGATACCATTGAAGCCAATTCCAAGATTATGATTACCAAAGAGATGGTGCAGGAAAGATTGAGTTCATTGGTGAAAAATAGGGATCTGTCGCAGTATATACTGTAGAGTTTAGAAGCGAGCTTGCCTACCTTTAGGTAGGAGATTAAAAACAAAACGCAAAAGGATTAAATCAAGAATGTTTAACTCTGAGAATCGGGCGGTAGAAGCTTTGATATAAAGAAAAAGATCCCTGAGGATGCAATTTGATGCAACCTCAGGGATTTTTTATTTCATAGGAGAAAAGGGAAGGGGTTTCAGGTAAACTGAAGTTATTTTTTCTACAATTGGTCCGGTTTCTTCAGACCTATCTCTGACCATTACCCAAACAGGGTCTTTTCCAAACCTTGCAAAAGATTTCTTAGCAGCTTTTTCACTTTTGTGCGCAAGTAAATAGACCAATTTGGGTTGTGAACCATCTTTTTCTACAGTGTACCAATAGATTACATTGGTCATTCCATGTTTTTGGAATAATTCTCTGGTATAATCCCTGAACCGTGCATTGATGGCCTCAACTCTTCCAGGGTGGAGGTAATATGTCCGTAATTCGAAAACTCTTTTTCCTTCGTTTTTCCATCGAATGATCTCAGGACTTAACTCTGGTGCAATTTCCATAAAAACTTGGTCTACTTTGGCCACCAGTGGGCCATTGGCTTCTGAGGCTTTGGCCGCAGCTTTCCATTCAGGATCATTGGCAAATTTGTTCCATAGCACATCTCGTGATTGCTGATCAGGATAAGCCAAAATAAAAGTTAATGTATTGTTGTTTTCATCTGTTGGAATAAAATAGGCGACGTTTTCAATGCCATTTTTCTCAAATAGTTTCAAGGTATGATCCTGAAAACGCATGATGAGGTCATTCCGCTTGCCTTCGTGAGCTGTATATGTTCTCATTTCATAATACCGGGTGTCCTGTGCTGTGGCAAATTGCCAGATCATCAGGTAAGCAAATAAGGAAAAAAGAAGTTTTTTCATAGATTTTAAGGTTTGGTAATGGATTGCTTTTTTCTCCACCCGACAAATGCAGAAACTGACAAGACAAGAGCAATGATCAGAAGGCCAAATGTTTCCCTGGCTTCCTCAGATTCTTGGGTTTTCATACTTAGGTCTTTATTCTCAAGTTCGAATCCGATCCACTCCCAGACAGAATCTGGAAAGAAATATACAGCTCCGATGATACAAGCAAAAATGCCTATGCTTAGTGGAATAATCGGGTGCTTTCCTCTAAAGGCCAATACAGAAAACAACGCAGCAGCAAGGTAAATGGACACCCATATTTCAGGATCCGGATCATTGATCTGCCAATAAGCAAATAAGAGGAAGGCCAAAAACCAAAAAGCAAAGAAATATTTGGTAAAGGTTTTCATAGGTATTTAGGATAGAGGTATGAAAGTAGGGAATATTCTGAGTTTTGGCAAGCTGAGGAATATTTAAGTGAATGGGTTCAAGTTTAGATTTAAGATTTCCCTTAATTATTTTTAAATTTAGGAGAGAATTGAAACAAAACCGACTGATTGAACATGATGGAAGAAACACCGGAAATCATCACCCTGCCTGCTGTAAAAGTTGATGAAGAGTTGATTACAAAAGCCAAAGAGGCCTTTCAGGTCGAAAGACAGGTCATTGTTCATGTGACCATGAGAACATCCTTTACGTGGTGGCAGGTCCGTATTTGGCCCAGTACTTTTCTTGTTCCTCATGGAAGTGGGCCGGAGTCCAAACTCTTAAATGCTGAGAATATTCCGTTATATCCTCAATGGTTGCATGTTTTCGGAAGCACGCACCGATTTACGCTGATTTTTGAGGGGCTTCCGGAAGAATGTGAAGTTTTTGATCTGATAGAGAGGATTCCGCAACAAGGAGGATTTGAACATTTTGGTATTAGAAGAAACCGTTCAGATGTATATCATGTGGAGTTAGATTAATCCGCATTACTTCTCCGTTAATTAATAGCAATGAATTTTCTGTGGTTTTTTAAAGCTTAAAAACTTCCTTTAATTTCTTAACTCCTTAATGTTCAAAATTCCCCGAAATCCACTTTCCGACTTCTCATTTTTTCTGGCCTCTTAACTAAAGGTAGGCAAGCTCGCTTCTCGCCTCATGTTTCTACCTCAACACCACCCTCAGACTCTTTGCCCCATGGGCACCTATCACCAAGGATTGTTCAATGTCTGCTGTCTTGGAAGGACCGGCAATAAAAAGTCCAAAACCTGAATGCTGCTCTCCTATCTTTTGATAAGCTTCGTGCATATTGGAAACCAGTGATTTTTCATCCAAAACAATCACCAAATGCTCGGTGATAAAGGGTAAAGCCCGTAAGCCCATGTTTTCATCCGTCAACCAAATGGCTCCGTTTTCCGCAACTCCAAATTGACCTTGGATGATGGCAACTTCCAGCTCATTCAATACATGGGCATCCCTTAAAAAGGGCTGGGTGGAAAGGTTTTCCATTCCGGAGACCAGACTGATGATTTTTTCAAAGCGGTTTGTTTCCAAAAATTCTTTTAAACCGGACTCGGTAATCACTTCACCTTTATTGCTCTCAATAGATTGGATAAAACGGGAAGGTATATTTTCTGTGAAATGGAAATCAGGAATTTCAGGAAGCAGGCTATCCTCCCTTGGTATGGCTTTGATTTTGGCCAAAATGTTTTCTCTGCTGCTCATGACCTGTTCTTTTTATACCAATCTTTGAAAGTTTCTTTCGGTGTTTCGGGCAGGTCCCGCTGCTTGCCCCAGGTATTCAGACCTGAATAAATAATGCTGTCAGGTAGGATTTTCAAGGCGCCCCGCATCATGGCACCTGTCACTTTATAAGCGAAGGGGACTGCAAAAATCCCATTGGCAATTTTCATGGAAATGCTTTTCGCATTGGTCCCTTGGGCTTTGGTGATTTCCTGTCTCCATTCGTAGAGTTGCTTATGGATATTGATTTTTACCGGACAGACATCCGAACAAGATCCACACAGGGTGGAGGCAAAGGGTAGTGAACTGTGTTTCTTTAAATCAATGCCTGGAGATAGAATGGAGCCTATAGGACCTGGGACCACAGAGCCATAACTGTAACCGCCACTTCTTCTATAAATGGGACAGGTATTCATGCAGGCGCCACAACGGATGCATTTCAAAGAGTTTTTGAATTTCTCTCTGGCCAATTGGTCTGTGCGTCCATTGTCCACCAAGACAATATGGATTTCCTTTCTAGGAGATGGGGATCGGAAGTGTGAATTGTAATTGGTAATGGGTTGACCGGTAGCAGAGCGTGCCAGCAATCTAAGGAATACCCCCAGATCCTTCCTTCTGGGAATGATTTTTTCGATACCCATACAGGCGATGTGTACATCGGCCAAATGCACGCCCATATCGGCATTGCCCTCATTCGTGCAGACCACAAATTCCCCTGTTTCGGCTACACCAAAATTCACTCCTGTGATGGCAACTTTGGCGCCCAAAAACTTTTCCCTCAAATGCAATCTGGCTGCATGGGTGAGGTAAGCCGGATCTTCATTCCCTTTTTCGGTATGCAGTTTTTCATGGAAAAGCTCAGAGATATCCCTTTTCTTCAAGTGAATCGCAGGCAGCACGATATGGCTGGGCGGCTGATTTAAGAACTGCACAATCCGCTCTCCCAAATCCGTATCCACCACTTCCACTCCGTTATTTTCCAAATAAGGGTTGAGATGACATTCCTCTGTGAGGATAGATTTACTTTTGACAATGGCTTTGCAATGATGCCTTTGGATGATACCGAGCACAATTTGATTGTGCTCTTCTGCATCCTTGGCCCAATGCACCAGTATGCCATTGGCTCTAGCCCTTTCTTCAAATTGGATAAGGTATTGGTCCAAATTGGCCAGCACATTGTCTTTGATCTGGGAAGCCAATTCTCTCAATTCTTCCCACTCAGGAATGCTCTTGCTGATGGTGTCCCGCTTGTCCCGGACAAACCAAAGCGTTTC
Organism: Fontibacter flavus; assembly: GCF_042432905.1. Taxonomy (NCBI): domain Bacteria; kingdom Pseudomonadati; phylum Bacteroidota; class Cytophagia; order Cytophagales; family Cyclobacteriaceae; genus Fontibacter; species Fontibacter flavus. The sequence continues at coordinate 91,137 of NZ_JBHLWI010000036.1, forward strand.
ATCATGCCATTTGGCTTTGGCAGCGTCCTGTAAAAATTCCGATGCTTTTGATGGATGGCTCATGAAATGGCATGGTTTAGGATTTCTGCTATATGCATAAATTTCAAGGGCTGCTTATTCCTCATGGCAATGCCCTCCAGGTGCATGATACAGGACATATCTCCTCCAGTGAGGATTTCCACACCGTGCGTCAAATGGTCCTGCAAGCGGTCTTTGCCCATTTGAACAGAAAGGGCCTCTTCCGTAACAGCGAAAGTTCCCCCAAATCCGCAGCATTCATCTGTCCTGGACAATTCCACCCATTCCAGACCCTCTATTTGATCCAATAGTTGCTTAGCTTTGCTGAAAAAGGGTTCGTTTCGCTCTGAACTAGAGCCCAGCCTCAAACCCCTTTGCCCATGGCAGGAAGCATGATAACCCACTTTATAGGGGAAGGAACCTTTGAGGGTTTCAATTTTCAAAACATCAGTTAGAAATTCAGTCAGTTCAAATATTTTATTGTGAAGCGCATCTTGCTCTTTCTCCAATCCGGGGATGGCCGGTGCATGGTCTTTGATGTGTAGCACACAACTCCCGGAGGGGGCGACGATGTAGTCATAATCCCTGAAAGTTTCCACAAAGTGCCTGGTAGTACCAACAGTATCCCTCTCATATCCTGCATTGGCCATGGGCTGTCCACAGCAGGTCTGTCCAATGGGATAACTGACCTGGCAACCCAGCTTCTCCAACAGTTCCAAAGTGGCAATGGCCACGTTGGGGTAGAACTGATCGACGTAACAGGGGATGAATAAACCAATCTTCTTATTTAAAGGCATTTTATGGATTCGATATTTATGGATATTAAGATACTGATAGATATTGGCTTGTACATCGATAGCTGAAATATCAATAAATATCAATCAATATCACTTAGCAGTTTGATGAAGCAAATGATCACAGGATTCAATTTTCAATTTCTAAAAATAATGAAGGAAAAATATCCTGTGGTATCGGGTTTTTAAGGGTTGGGGTAATTTATGCAAAAAGATGGTTGATTTTTTAATAGTGCTATGGGATCCTTAAATTCAAAGGGAATAATGTAATTGATAACACTTTTTCAAATGAAAAAATGCAACAGAATACAATTCTATGAAGGAAAATAAACGTAAATGAATCTGATGATAGGGGTTAATGTCCCTAATAGATCTCTCTATTCAATCTTCTTTTGAAATTCACTAGAATTTTCTTGAATCAAAACTACAGAAGGTGCACAGGAAGAAGCCAATCCGGTGATTGGTTTGGTAAAGTTGAAGTAAGTGCGATCAAGCCCCCAAAAACCCTTCAAAGTTTTGTCTGCTGATAACTGCTGTTTGGTGCTCAGGATAGCTTTGGAGAAAAGATGCAGGAAACCTGACTTTTTGATCTTTCCATTTGAATTCATAGGCATGTAGCAAGCCATCAGTTTCTTCTAGGTAATCTATTCAGCTTTGTCATGCGTTCTCCAAATCGAAAAATTAGGCCTAAAATTTAGAATATAATCGAAAAAATAGGCCTAAAATTTCGATTTGGACTCAAATTAATTAGTCGGGTTTTTGATCCATGCCTTAATCAATGCTGGTTAATTTCTGCGTTTCCTTTTTTTAAGAAAATTGGACTAATTGCCTATATTTCAAACTAACATTTCTGTATTTCGTTTTTTGTGATTAAATTAAACTTCTCTTAGTTTAAAAAATCTCAATTGGTCCAATGATTCAGAGGTAAAAGAATCAACTTGAATAAACTTTGTGCCTTTGTGGCAGTCTAAATCTAATTTATTATGGTCAGTGTTTATATAGGAGTATTTTTTATTGCGATAGGTATTTTGGTGAAGAAATTCCCCAACCTAATGGCCGGATACAATCAACTGTCCCAAAAAGAAAAGGAAAACGCCATTGCCAATGGTTTGCCCACTTTCGGATGTGCAGTTTTTGTAGTGATGGGATTGGTCTCTATATCAGGGTATTTTCTGGGGATATGGTTGGATCAACCTGGAATAGGCGACGGGCTGGGCTTATTGGTAACCTTGTTAGGGGTGGTAGTGTTGATTGTTTTTGGCAATAGGTTTACCGGAGAACGGGTAAGGTAAGATTGTCTTGGCTTTTAGTTAACATTAATACAACGCATAATGGGGAGCATATTTGAAAAACCAAGAATATTGATGTTCAATCTTCCTTAATGAGTTCTACCAATCAATCCCAGTATTACTGTGATGGAACTAAACTGAATTTCGATGGTCCTGAAGTATATCAGGATTTTTTGGCGAACCGGGTTGAGGTGAAAATTCTTTATGGCATCGATTTGTGGGGGAAATAGGCCTGAAGGATTGAATTTTTACCCGATAGGAATACTTTCTATTGAATGCCAAACACTATTAATCGCAAGTTTTATATAAAATCAGCGATCATAATCGCAGAATTTGAATTATTTCTGTGATTATATATTACTGTAGCAATTGGCGATTGGATTCAAGCCTGCCCAAAGATGTTATTACTTCTTATAATCCCCAAGCCTAAAATAACTATTCGTGCCTTTCAGGCCCGGTATCCATCCTCGTTCCATACATGAAATGAGCTACACCCATTTCTAGGGTATAATGGCCTTTCAGACCGAGGGACCGCTTCTCGACATTTGAAATTTCGAGTACAGATCACAGGAATTTTTAATTCATTCTTTTAACGAAGAAAACTAGAATTGGAAATCCTATTTATCTGAGTCCGATATCGAACCGCAGGAAAAGCAAGCTTTATTTTCTATCCAGTTAAAATTGCACCCAAAATTTTTTTCAAAAACTATGAAAAAAGTTTTTAACTCCGGAAAATCAACTAATGCTTATCAATTAGTTTGATTTTAAGGGGGGGGGTAACCTAAGTATTTAGAATATTATTTGGTTATTGGGTATTGATAAAGGTATAAAATTAGATAAAATCCTTTAATTAATTAAATAAAATATTGCAATTATTAATAATAATATTAGTTTTAATGTACCAGAAGGCTTTTGATTAGGATAGCGTCAGGAAAAATTTTAAAAACTGAACGATCATGAAAAATAAGTTCATCATTGCAGGAATAAGTCTAATGTTCATTCTGCTAGCTGTTCAGTCAAAAGCCCAGGAGCAGGAAACGGTTCCGGTTCCCCGTTGGGAAGTGGGGGTAGATTTCCTTTCACTGGTTGGAAAAAACCAATATCCCATGTTTTCAGTCTTTGGCCTTAAGGAAGTCGGTGAAAGAGGTTGGGCATTTAGAGGCAGGATAGGGGGTAATTTCAATTCAAGATCGAATCCCTTTCAAGTTCCGTTTACAGATTTTTATCTAATTCATGATGTCACTAGGGAAATAGATTTGTTCCTTCTTTTGGGTTTCCAAAAGAGCTTGGTTAGAAACACAAAAAGTGACATGTATTTTGGTTCCGATATCGCATATATGAAAAATAAGATCACTACTGAAAATGTCATATCAGGGCCTGATAATGACATCTATTTTGATGATTTGAAAACTACAACAAAAAGGCTTAGTCTGGCACCATTTATTGGATATTCAAAAACATTTGGCCAAAAAATAACCTTGCGCTATGAGATGGCCTTTATTCTTGGAAGAGAGATTTTTGAAGAAAACGGGAAAGGTTACCTAATTAATGATTCCTTTGGCAACCAACAGATGGCAAGAGATAATTTCGGAACACCTTCCTATACTAGTTTCAATAAAGTTAGGTTTGATTTTTTATCCCTTAACCCCTTTTACCAATTGTTGCTTACTTATAAATTGTAACCTTAAATTTTCACAATATGCTTAAGTTTTTATATTAATCCATTGTTCTTTTAATTTTATGTACTGTTCCTTTACTAGGACAAACCATTTCACCCAACACTAATAGACAATTTTGGGGAGGAGAAACTGTTCAATTTAGTAGGGGTCCTGTTGACTCAGGTTGTCAAGTTACTTGGACTGTGGTAAACGGAATATTTACATTCGACCAAAGTACGGAAATCATTCCTGATGGAACTACCGCAAATGTTAGATGGAACAATGTCTCAACACAAGTAGGATAAATAATTTTTCGAAGAAGAAATTGTGTTAATCCACTAAGGAATGGTTCAGTTACGTACAATTTCACAATACTTTTGCTTAAGGATCAAAATATGGGGGATATTTCACAAAGTGCCCCTGTCCAAAATTGTAATGACTCTTCCCCTGTTACTTTCTCTATTCCCGAAGGTTTCATAACATATTCAAATAACACAAAGAGAGCTTCGGGGTATGAATGGACTATCCCTACAGGTTGGGTTGGGCCAAGTGGTCAGACAGGAACTTTTTTTATTAATAATCCTGATGCCTTTGCTGTCAACCTTATACCTTCTACCTGCTCTTCGGGTACTGAAATTGTAAAATTAAGGGCTTTCACGGATACAGAGGGAAAAGGAGAGCCGCATTATAGTAATCAAAGTTCATTAACTGTCCAAAGAACCCCTAACATTTCTATAAGCACACCACCACCAAGTGGAATAAGGTGTGGGGTTCCATTTACCGCATCAGTACCTGAACTTCTCTGTGCTGATTCTTACGATTGGACAGTTCCACCAGGATGGACAATATCAGGAACGGGTAGGACAAGAACTATCACTCCCCTAGGTACTTCTGGAACGATATCCGTGAACATCCCTGTGGCAGGGGGGTGTACTATTACCACATCCCAAATTATAACAGCTCCCTTTAATTATGTCATTAACGGCCCTTCCCTGATCTGCTCAACAGGTGTGTTTTCTGTGGGGACTTTACCAACTGGTTCCACCATTTCTTGGTCATCTTCGAATCCATCCGGGCTGAGCATAAACAGTTCCACCGGTTCGGCCACACGCGTAAACGGTTACAATGGACCAATCACAGTTACAGTAAATATCAGTAATCAGTGTGGAACAGGATCATTCACCCGTAATGTTTGGGTCGGCACTCCTCATATTACCAATATGAGGGTTAACAACCAGTCTGTTTTTCCAAGTCAGAATATATCCTTATGTCCGGGCAATCATTTTCTCCAGGTAACCCCTACAGGAGGAAATGCAGGGACAGCCACCTGGACAGTACCTTCCGGTGTTCCCCATTGGATAGGTAACAATACCATGGACTTTACATTTCCGTCAAGTATGTCATCTATTGTTATTTCTACCAGGGCTTCCAATTCCTGTGGGCAAGGTGCTAACTACAATTTCTTTCTGACCCGACAAACATGGAACTGCCCAAGCTCTTTTGCTGTGGTCGCTTACCCTAATCCTACCAGTGATATCCTAAACATAGAAATGATGCCTGTCACAGCAGATATTTCTAAGGAGGATGCACCACCTATTGAGTCAGCCACTCTGCTAAATTCAGAAGGTAGGGAAATGGCCAAAGGTTACAGGGAAGGATCAAAAATTGTTTTCGATGTCAGGCACCTGAAAAAGGGGAACTACTTTGTCCATGTCACAGTGGACGGTGAACTGATAAGGGAGCAGATACTGATTGAGTAAAACAAATTTGTGTTTATAAAATGGGGGAGCTTTTGAGGTTTCCCCAATTTTTTATTGACAAAATATACTTGGTAAATCAACTCCTACTTCTCGAAATTGAAAATTTCAAGAACAGATCACAGGAGTTTTTAACTCATTCTTTTACCGAAGAAAACTAGAATTGGAAATCCTATTTTTCTGCGTTCGGTAACGAACAGCAGGAAAAGCAAGCTTTATTTTCTATCCAGTTAAAATTGCACCCAAAATTTTTTTCAAAAACTATAAAAAAAATTATTAATTCTGGGAAACCAACTAATACCCGTTGATTAGTTTGATTTCAGGCGGGGGGTAACCTAAAAAATTAGAATATTGTTTAGTTTTTCCGCATTGGAAAAGTACAATTAGAACCTTTAGAAGGTTATTTGTTTATTTGGATTTTTGGAAATAAAATAATAGTTAATTAGTTTTTATTAAGTTTTTATCCGGGTATTGGCTTGAAAGGGAGTGTATTCCTGCCCTGCATTTTGCGAAAGGGGAGAATAATTGACTTAAACTATGAAAAATTTAAGTATGATTATTTTAGGGTTTATTGCCCTTATTGTTTTTGCAGCTACTCCAGTCAAAAAAGCAAATGCTCTAGCATCCATACCAGCAGACGGTTACTATTTAGATCTAGAATGGTGTTATTGTGGTGAACTTGTGATTAAATGCAGGCTTACCGGAATTAGTGCCGGTGATGTTTCAAGTCAAATTCCTTGTGTATTGGCTTGCGGGGATTGATTATAGTTTTTAGGTGTAAGGATACTTTCAAGTTCCTTACACCATTATATCATTTAATCTAGAGAAGGAATGAATTTGTACTTAAAAATAATTATCATTTTTGTTTTTTTAGCCAGCTCTTTTGGGTGCAATAAAAAAACCTCTTTTGAAAATTTAAATACGATAAATATTGGGGCCTCTTCAATAACAAACTTGTCAGAAATAATTGAAGAAATAGAGTATGTATTAATAGAGAAGCCTAATGTTCCAATAAACCAAATTGATAAATTTTTCATATTAAATGACGGCTATTTGATAGCAGATACTTATGGTAATTCAGTCGTTTTGAAATTTGATATGTTAGGTAATTTCATAAACCAAATTGGAAATTATGGTGAGGGTCCTGAGGAGTATTTACAGATTGCTGATGTAGATTTGTTTAATGATTATGTTATTTTTTTATCAGCTGACAAGCTTTTAACATATTCTATAGATGGTAAATATCTGCATTCAGAAATGCTGGATTTCAGACCTTATAGGTTCCTTCATTCTGATTCCAGCCATTATTTGTTCTTTATACCAGAATCTATGGCCATCGAATTAAAAAACAAACAAAATGATGGTGTGCTTTTCAGTTATAATAAAGGTTCAAAAGAAAGTGAGAATCTCATTAAGTCGATTTTTCCTAAAACATTCAATTTTATGGGAGAAAAAAACAATCTTTTTAAAAACGATAAGGAAATACTCTTTTCAACAAGTTTCTGTGACACCATTTACGCTATCGAAAATGGGAATATTGCTGAAAAATATGCCTTAAACTTTGGTAAATCCCAGATTAATCTTTCGACTTTATATGGGTTAGATATTCATCAAATGGTATCAAAGATTAACTCCTCAGCGTTTGATGAATCAGCAATTCATATTCCCCATTTATTTCAAAATAAAAACTTCTTAATAACTGCGTTCAGGAAAAATAAGAAGTTTGATTTCTTGATTTACGATAAAAAAACAGACAGACCCTATCTAACTTCAAAACTTAAAAATGATTTGGATCAAGGTCCTGATATCGGAATAATTAAAGGGATTGACGATGACTATTTATATGCTTTTAGAGAGCCTGAAGAATTTGATGAAAATCAATTTTCGAAACTTATATCAGCTGATTTAGCAAATCCAGATAGAAAGGAGGTTTTTTGGGTTTTAAGTAAGTATAAATTAAAAAAATGATAGGAGTTTATTATTCCCAATCGAAGAAATTGCTGTCATTCAAACTCTTTAACTCTACTCTAGGTCTATTTTTCTGCTGACCAATTTTGGGGCAGGAGGCAGACCTGTAGCTTTTAAGATTTCATCTTCATTGAGGTTTTCTTTCTCCAATAAAGCCTGTGCAAGGGTGTCTAAAGCTTTTCTATTTTCTTTAAGCAGTTTTTTAGCTTCCTCATGACACTCTTGAATAATCCGTACCACTTCTGCATCTATTCTTTTGGCGGTATCCTCACTGTATGCTTGTTGGCCTGCACTTACCCCAAGATATTCATTTCTTGGTCCTGACAATTGTACGAGTCCTAATTCTTTGCTCATTCCCCATCGGGTAACCATGGCCCTGGCAATTTCCGTTGCCTGCTGAATGTCATTTTCTGCACCCGTGGTTTTGGTGCCAAATACTACCTCTTCTGCAGACCTTCCTCCCAGGATGCCTATGATTCTGGCACGAAGGTATTCCTCTTCATAATTGTATTTGTCCTTATCCGGACGCTGATAGGTTACCCCTAAAGCCTGGCCACGGGGCACGATCGATACCCTGTTTACCGGATCTGCTCCGGGCACCAAAAGCCCAAGTATGGCATGTCCGCTTTCATGATAGGCGATACGTTCTTTGTCTTCCTGGGTAAGTAAAATGGGTCTTTCCGGTCCTAGAACAATTTTCTCCAAAGCAGCCATAAAATGCTTTGAGGTGACATTAGAAGCGTTTTCTTTGGCTGCCTGTAGTGCGGCTTCATTGACCAGGTTTTTGAGGTCTGCACCGGTAAAGCCTGGGGTAGCAGCAGCAATTTCCTCATAGCTGAAATCCTCTGAAAGGGGCACTTTTTTGGTATGGACTTTAAGTATGGCTATCCGTCCTGTTTTATCAGGAGGATTGACGACTACCCTACGGTCAAACCTGCCAGCCCTTAACAATGCTTTGTCCAAGATATCAGGTTGGTTGGTAGCAGCAAGGACGATGATTCCCTCTTTGCTAGAGAAACCATCCATTTCGGTCAGAATCTGGTTGAGGGTTTGTTCCTGTTCGCTTGCTCCACCCATGATATATTGTCCTCTTGACCTTCCAATAGAATCCAGTTCATCGATAAAGATGATGGCAGGGGCATGCTCCCTTGCTACGCGGAAGAGGTCTCTTACCCGTGCTGCGCCAACACCCACAATCATTTCCACAAATTCAGATCCGCTCATGGAAAAGAAAGGTACTCCGGATTCTCCCGCTACAGCCCTTGCCAGGAGGGTTTTTCCTGTTCCAGGAGGGCCTACTAAAAGAACCCCTTTTGGTGCAGCACCACCCAGTTTGGTGTATTTTTCGAGATTCTTCAAAAAATCAACGATTTCCACCAGTTCATTTTCCGCCTCATCAATCCCCGCCACATCATCGAAATTGACCTTTTGATCGGTATCCTGATCGAAGCGTTTGGCTTTGCTCTGTCCCATGCCCATCATACCTCCAATTCCTCCCTGTCCTTGGGCCCTTCGGAAGAGCCAGACATAAAAGAGAATTATTAAGAGTGCCGGACCAAAATAGGCCAACAAAGACAAGATTGAAAAGCTGTCTTCAACAATTGGGTCAGCCACAATTTCAACTCCTTTTTCTTCCAACAGCATCTCTAATCCCTGATCTGCAAAAGAAGGGATAGTGGTGGTAAACAGGCTTACTTCTTCACTTTTTGGTTTAGCTTCTTTTTTGTTGGGATACTGATGGGTATAGGTAATTTCAGTTTCGAATTTTCCAGAAATAAGCTCGCCTTTCGTGTAGATGGCTTTGATATTTCCCAATGAAACCTGTTCTTTGAATAAGCTATAAGGAATGTTGGTGGCAGATTCTTTGTCAGGGAAAAAAAAGTTGACCAAGAGATAATTACCAATCAAAATCGCCAAAAAGATCAGCAGGATTCGGGATGAAGGCAGTTTATTATCACTGCTTTTATCTCCTTGTTTATGCCTTGTTTGACTTGATTGAGCTGGATTGGCTTTTTTCATGAAAATAATCTTGTTGATATAGTTCTGAATGCAAGAAAGGGAAGATCAACTTCCCTTTTCTATGTAGTGAAGGTGTTCCGTGGTTAGTTTTTTCTTTCAAAAACTCCCATTATCCACATCTTTGATGAATTTGATCAAGCCTTCAAAAAACACCTTTTGATCATCATATTGACTCAAATGGCTGCCGTCCGGGCAGAAAAGATAGCGGCCCCGTTGTACTTCTGAAGCCATCCACTCCATATGAGCCGGATCCATGGTATCATGTCCTGCTCCGATGACAAGTGTTGGAACTGAGATGTTTTTGAGGTCAGCTCTTCTGTCCCAGCCTTTTAAAGTAGCCCCTGTTGTAATACCAAATTCTGAATGCCCTTGCATGTAGACATAGACATTGGGATTCACATGCTTCAGGGAGCGCATGACTGCTTCAGGCCATTCTTCCAATGGCATTCTCAAAACATGGTACTGGTAATGGTGCTCTAGTAGTAACTCTTCATACCTTGGGTTTTCAAAATCGTTGTTTTTTTCTATTTCCATCACTTCTTCAAATACCTCTGCAGGCATCTGAGGACCGAGTACTTCTTTGGCGTATTTTTCATATTCATCCAAGCTTGACATCATATTGGAAATCACCAGACCTTTGAGTTTGTCCTGATGCTTTAAAGCATACTCCATGGCCAGCATACCGCCCCAGGATTGACCAAAAAGGTAAAAATTGTCTTTGTTGAGTCCTAAAGCTTCCCGCACCTGATCCACTTCATCCACGAAGCGGTCAATGGTCCAAAGAGACTGATCTTCGGGCTGATCAGAGTAATAAGAACCTAGCTGATCATAGTAAATGTATTCGATTCCTTCTGATGGGAAATAGCCATCAAAGCAGGAATACAGTTCATGGGTCATCCCTGGTCCACCGTGGAGAAGCAAAACCTTCATTGTAGGATTGTTGCCCACCCTTTTGGTCCATACCTTGAATTCTCCTTTAGGGGTTTTGATAGGGATCATGCGAATACCTCCTTCAAATTGGTCGTCACGGTTTGAAAAATCCAAATAGGATGAGCTGCCTTGATTTTGGGATTGATTTTCTCCATTCGGAGAAGTGCATGAAAAAGACATCAGAAAGAATAAAGCATAAAGCAGGTAGTGATTTTTCATAAAGATTGGTGGTTTGTGCTATGAGCATCAAATTAAGGAAAGTTTTGATGGTAAACAAGATGTAGGTATGATAGGTCTTTAAGAACAAAATTGGGATGATTGTCATATTTCAATAGATTTTACGATATTCATTCTGGATTTCTAGAATTTCTTATTCATTATGACTATTAAAACAACCTTTCTTCTAATCCTCAGTTTGTTGAGTACTTCTTTTGCCTTTGCCCAACAATCCAAACCGATCAGAATTGAAGTCAATCCAGATAGAATTGAAAGACGAATTTTTGAATTGGCTGAATTTGGAAAAAATGATAAAGGTGAAAATTACCGGGTAGCTTACAGTGATGGGGACATAGCAGGAAGGGCATATTTTATGGACTTGATGAAAAAGGCAGGGCTTGAAGTATATATAGATGCTGCGGGGAATATTATCGGAAAAAGGGAGGGGCTTGATGCTACTTTAAAACCCATAGCTGTTGGATCCCATATCGATATGGTACTAAACGGAGGTAATTATGATGGAGCCTATGGTTCGATTACAGCCCTTGAGATGATAGAAGTCTTGAATGAGAACAATATTATCACAAGACATCCATTGGAAGTTTTGATTTTTCAGAATGAAGAGGGCGGTTTGGTAGGGAGTAGGGCCATGACGGGCAACCTGAAAAAGGAGGCTTTGGGGCAGTTGAGCGCCAGTGGGCTAAGTATCAGAGAGGGGATTCAGAAAATAGGAGGATCTCCAGACCGTTTACATGAAGCAGTAAGAAAACCGGGTGACCTGTCTGCTTTTTTGGAAATTCATATTGAACAGAGCAAAGTATTGGAATCCAGGGGGATAGACTTGGCGATTGTCGAGGGGATAGTAGGCATTGAGGATTGGGATATTATTGTAGAGGGCATGGCCAATCACGCAGGCAGCACACCTATGAATGATAGGAAGGATGCCTTGATTGCAGCTTCCAAATTGGTTTTAGCAGTCAATGAGGTGGTCAATAGCTATGATGGATTTCAGGTAGGATCAGTGGGCAAAATGAAAGTGGAGCCTGGAGCCCCTAACGTCATTCCTGGCAGAGTGGAAATGAGTTTACAGATGCGGGACCTTTCTACAGATAAAATCATGCTCATGTTTGCTGATATAGAACAAATGGCCAAGAAGATTGAGGTAGAAACAGGCACAAGTATCACTTTTATCCATTCAAATCTGTCCAATGCTCCAAGTATGGCAAGTAAAGAAATTCAGGAAAAAATGATACAGGCTGCAGAGTCGATGGGGATTTCCTACATGAAAATGCAAAGTGGAGCAGGGCACGATGTACAGGAAATGTCAGCCTTGGCTCCCATTGGATTGGTTTTTATTCCCAGCAAAGGTGGCATTAGCCACAATCCTCAAGAGTTTTCTTCCAAAGAAGACATGGCCAAAGGGGCCAATGTGATGCTGAGGACGGTATTGATGTTGGATCAGGAAAAGCCTGTCAATAGATTTAAATAAACTTAATATAGAGAATTAAAGGAGTTGGGTTCTTGTACCACTAAGAAAACTATGAAGACCATAATTTTATTTTTCCTCACCTTGTCAGCCTTTAGCTTGTCAGCACAGACTTCATTGCAATTTGAAGAGCCTGTCAAACAACGGGTCTTTGTGCTCACCGATATTACCAATGAGCCCGATGATCAACAATCATTGGTCCGCTTTCTGGTTTATGCCAATGAATATGACATTGAAGGAATGGTAGCGACCACATCCACCCACCTTAGAAATCAAACCCGAAAAGATAAGATTGAAGAGCTTGTACGTAACTATGGTCAAGTAAAATCTAAACTTGACATACATGCTGAAGATTATCCTTCTATGGAATACCTGTTGAGCGTTACCTCTGAACATTTGCCGCTTTACAGTATGGAAGGAGTAGGGGAAGGAAAAGATTCTCCTGGGTCAGAATTGCTGATCAAAGCAGTGGATAAGGCTGATGACAGGCCCCTCTGGATTTCTGTTTGGGGCGGGGCCAACTGTCTTGCACAGGCTTTATGGAAAATTAAAAACACCAGATCAGAAGGGGACGTCAGGAAATTTGTAGAAAAAATCAGAGTCTATGCCATTTCTGACCAAGATTTTGCAGGACCTTGGGTCAGACATAATTTCCCCGGTATTTTTTATATTGTGGATGCCAGTACCGGTGACAACTGGAGGGAATATTACAAGGCTACCTGGACTGGGATATCGGGAGATAGGTGGTATAAAAACGGCCCTTTTTACCATTTTGAATTGGTGGATAACCCATGGTTGATGGAAAATATCAGGGACAATCATGGTTCTTTGGGAGCCAACTATTTACCGGCTGATTATATTATGGAAGGAGATACCCCTTCATTCATTGGTTTGATTCAAAATGGGCTTGGCTGGTACAAAAGTCCAGCTTGGGGCGGTTGGGCTGGCAGATATGAACATTACAAATCTCACGGTGAGGTTGATAATATATGGACTTCCTCCGTACAAACCCAAGATGAAGTCAGATTACCGGATGGAAGGATGGATGCTTCCAATCAGGCTACTATCTGGCGTTGGAGAAAAGCTTATCAGCATGATTTTGCAGCAAGAATGGACTGGAACATTGCAGGCACTTCTAGAGAAGCCAACCACAATCCCGTCATCATGCTGAATGGAAATGAGGGGAAAGCTTTAGCCACCGGAAAAGTAAAAGCAGGGGATTATGTCCTGCTTTCTGCTAAAGGAACATTTGACCCAGACGGGGATCAATTGAGGTACAAATGGTGGGTCTATAAAGAAGCAGGTAATTTTAATGGAAATCTTGAATTCCATAATCCTTTCGGAGAGGAACTCGTCTTCCAAATGCCCTCATTGGGTTCAGGACAGGAATTGCACATTATTTTGGAGGTAGAGGACAGTGGGGCTCCCAGTCTATATAGTTATAGAAGGGTCATCTTGAGTCATCCATAATTACTTTTGAATAAAATGTCTGAGAAAAATTCACATAATTCCGACCGATTGGTTTCTTTGGATGCATACCGAGGTTTGACCATGTTTCTTTTAGTTGCGGAAGCCGCATGGGTCTATCAGACTTTTCTAGATGCATTTCCTTCCGGAAGTTTTGCTCATGTTTTATTTACTCAATTTACACATCATCCATGGAATGGATTACGGTTTTGGGACCTGATCCAACCCTTTTTCATGTTTATAGTCGGCGTTGCCATGCCTTTCTCACTTAACAAAAGACTGACGTTAGAAGGGAATAGGTCCAAGGTGACCCGGCACATACTGAGACGTTGTTTGCTACTTTTTCTTTTCGGTACTGGATTACATTGTGTATATAACCAGAAATTGGTTTTTGAATTGTGGAATGTACTCACCCAACTCTCATTCACGATTTTACTGACATACTTTTTGATGGGGCATTCTATCAAGTTTCAGCTTGGGGTTTCCTTTGGTTTATTGATTCTTACTGAATTGCTTTACAGGGTTTATGATCCAGTATCTCCATTTGTCTTGGGTGAAAATTTTGGTTCCTTTGTCGATTTATTCTTGATGGGAAAAATCAATAGTGGAGGATGGGTAGCCATTAATTGTATTCCTACAGCAGCCCATACCATTTGGGGAGCATCATGTGGGAATCTGCTGCTTTCTCAGAGGAAGGATTTTGAAAAAATTAAAATAATGTTGATGGCTGGAATTGTAGGTTTGCTCCTTGGCTATGGACTCGATCTTTTAGGGATTACGCCTATCGTAAAGAGAATTAGCACCAGTTCCTTTGTATTAGCATCGGGAGGTTGGGCATTACTTACATTGGCGTTTTTCTATTGGCTGGTAGATGTCAAAAAGAGGCAATCTTGGGCTTGGACCTTTGTGATAGTGGGAATGAACCCTATTTTCATCTATTTATTTGCAGAAATATTAGGTCATCGATGGTTATATGGTTTTTTAGGGATCTTTAGTGTGGGATTTCTTGAACCTTTGGGGGTTTCAGAGACTCTTCTGGCAATATTGACTGCATTATTGACCTTGGGAGCTATGTGGTATTTGTGCTATTTTCTCTATAAGAAAAAGATTTTTTTCAAGATTTGAGAGATAGTCGGGAAATACTGGAATAGAATTATTTATAGGTTTTGATCTTCCAACCCTTCTATGTTTTTGATTACTGTAGCTTTTGAATTACTTCCCGATCACTTTGATCAATTCCCCTTTGTTTAAGGTGTCTGTGAGCAAGAGTCCATTTAAAATTGCCAATTCATTAAATCTTGCCTGTGGCATTTTGAAATATTCAAATGCTGCCTGTACCGTCATTTGTTGAGGAACAGTTTTGATGGTGATGATATCAGCGGATCTGTTGAGTTTGTCAGCATCTTTCAGTTCCTGAAAACCTCTGATTGAGGTCAGGAAAGTATTTTGGTATCCTTGAAATTTTGATAATTCCGCAACACCCATCAATTGGTAAATATATTCACCGTATTGGATAAAAGATGCTACAACACGAACGCTACCGTTTTCCTGGTTTTGGTCAGCGATGAGGGTAATTGCAGGGATGTTATTGATAGCATTATTGGATTGTTCTTTCGGTTCCAGTTTGTACTGTTCTACAAATGCTTTGGCAGCATCATCCAAGGTTTTTTGTTGATTTAGGGTTAGGATCAAAATTGCATCACCTTCTTTGGAAGCGGATTGAACTTGTTGTGGGGTGTTTTGAAAGCTCCAGTCTTTTGGTAATGGATAACTGAATTTTAATACAGGATGGTAGAAAATTCCGTTTTCTACATAACCCTGTTTAGGGTCTTCCCCAAGTACCATCCCTTCTATTCTTCTCAGATAGGATTCACGGTTGATAACCGCATCAGATAGATTCAATTTTTCCTTCCATTGTACTGCAAGTTGGCCTACGCTACTTTCTCTTTCTTCAGGTGAGGGGTGCGTAGATAAGAAATCGGGTACTGAAGCAGAGCCGGAACCTGCCTGTTGCCTCTTCAGTGTTTCAAAAAAGCCCGCCATCTCGGACGCATCATAGCCTATTTTGGTGGAGTATTCTACCCCGAGTTTATCTGATTGTCTTTCCGCGTCTCTTCCGAAACTCAGCAAAGCCAGCTGCATTCCTTGAGAAAGGGGTTCTATAAACTGTCCAAGTTCCGGAACCAGGATGACGCCTGCGATGATACCGATTTGACCTAAAATCATATTTCGCTGTTGTATCACGGAATGTCGGGCAGTGATGTGACCGATCTCATGACCCAGAACTCCGGCAAACTCAGCTTCATTATTGAAATGCGCCATAATTCCCCTTGTAAAGTAAACATAGCCTCCTGGAAGGGCAAAAGCATTGATGACAGGAGAATCTACAATTTTGAATTCGTAAGCCAAATTGGGGCGATGGGATATTGCGGCCATTTCAAGGCCTTTTTCTGTGATGAATTGCTGTAATTCAGGGTCTTCGTAAAGGCCGAAATATGCCACGATCTCTGGGTCGGCTTCTTTTCCCATGGCGATTTCCTGTGCCTCGGACATCAATACTACCTGTTTCTTTCCGGTCACCGGGTTGACTGCGCAAGAGCACAATAAGGTAAAGCTGAATAGAAGTCCAATTAGTGGTAATTTAGGTCCTGGTTTCATAGCGGACTGTTTTGAATTAAGGAAAATAAACATTCACAATTGATCACTTATAATTTAAGAAAAATTACCTTGTCTTTTTATGATTTTCGGGATTATTTATGGAAAGCAGACCATACATCTTGGTGTTTCGGAATAAAGTGTCTGTATTTTGGTCTGAATGGGTTATGTTGGACAGAAATCCTATATTTAACAATGAAACTATCCAAAACTTTATCCTTTAGCAAGAAAATTTGATATGTATAGATTTATAGCTGGTTTCTTTGTAGCGGCGCTTGTTTTTATAGGTGTATGGCTAGTGTTAGATAAAAAAGAGTCCAAAGATAAGATAAATGAAAGTACAGCACTTATTCAGCAGCAGATCGAGCAGGTGGGTAAACTCATTGTCACTGAAGGGTACTTTTCCCAAGTCTTCACGTTTAAAAATTCCCAAAACCTTTTTCTTAGCCTGTTTACTTCAGACAAAAAGGCCTTGGTAGTGGCCAATGCCAAAGTCACGGTGGAATATGACCTCCGGCAATTGCAGACGGAACTTGATGTGGAGAATAAAACAGTGGTGCTGACGAGGATCCCGGAACCAGTGGTTAATATTTATCCGGATATTGAGTATTATGATGTGACACAGGATTATTTCAACAAATTTGGAGCTGCGGATTACAATAAAATCAAAAATACTGTAAATGCACGTATTAGGGAAAAAGTCAATCAATCCAGTTTAATGGATAATAGCAGGGAGAGATTGTTGGCTGAACTTGCCAACCTTTTTGTTTTGACCAAGTCCCTTGGTTGGACTTTGCAATACAATGAAGTGGTGATTGATAGTGAGGATCAATTGAAGAATCTAAAGAGATAAAATGAAATTAACTATTGATTCAAAATTTTGGTTTGTTTTTGCTCTAGGATTCTTTGTGGCAGCATTGACCCATTGGAATTTGCCTTATGAAGAACTGGATTTAATGGGAAATGGGGTGGCTTACAGGTGGATAGCTTACAGTGGGGTAATTAGCCTTATTGCCCATTTAAGATATCAGGTCCTGAGTGGCAGGGTGGCATTTTGGACTGCAATAGGATTTATAGCTGCCGTTTTTCTGAGGATAATTTATGATCTGTTCAGAGATTCATCTACCCATAATTTATGGCCCTTTGAAATCCTTTTGGCTTTTGTCTTGACTTTTTTACCGGCATTCATTGTGGGTTGGGTCTTCAAATATTTAAAAGGCTTGCCTAAATCCTGAAAACAAGACTCGGTCTAGAGTTGATATTGCCTTATGGTGACACACTACTTAACTTATGTCTATATTTGACCACAAAAAATCCTCCATTATTGGTCCGAAAGTTTGTTGAGCCAGAATTTATCTTTTTCATCCAATTGATGAAGGTAGGCCTGGGTTTGTTGATAGCCCATTTCCCTGATTCCTTTCCATTTGCGGTCATCCATAAATCCCACACCTTTTAAATTGAGTTCAAAATACAAAGATACCTTGGATTTGGTCACTTCCTGTTTTTGCCGGCTATTGAGCATCAGAGAATTGATAATGATAGAGGATAGGCCAGGGATTTTGAATTTCTTTTTACCGGAAAATTTACTCCAGAATAGTTGCCATGCACTTGGTGATTCTTGGTAATTGACCTTGTGGGATGTTAGGGTGGTCAGGGAAATGGCGATAATCTTTCCAACGGGGAACTGGTACATAGGCTCAATTGGCAGGTTGTCGACCACCCCGCCATCTACATGGAGCTGTTGATCGATGACTACAGGAGGAAAAACCCCTGGAATGGCAATACTTGCCTGAATTTGTTTCCAAAGAATACCATGTTTATGAATTCTTGCTTTGGCATTGGAATAATTTGTCGATACACAATAAGAATTTACCCATAAATCTTCCAAATAGATATCTTTGAACACATCGAGTAAAAACTTTTTGACTTTACTACCTTTTTTCAGAGATAAGATGGGTAAAGTGAAATCCCCTGCTGTTAACCTTCTGTTTGCCCCCATTCCTGCTATTTGATCTATTTTCTCAAAATCAAAGTCCGAATAGCTCATGGTGATGCCATAAATTGCACCGGCACTGGTGCCACCTAAAAAGTCGATTTCAATTCCTTCTTCCAACAAAGCCTTTACAGCTCCTAGATGGGCATTTCCTTTTGCACCTCCGCCACTTAAGACCAATCCTACAGATTGGTTGGAAATAATTCTACAGAAGCGTCTGATATCTTTATCATGATGTTGTCTGATGTGGATGTGCAAATCTACATTTCGGTTCTCCAACCAATTTTGGGTGTTTTTAGGCATTGGAGCATTTTCCGGATGCAAGAGGAGAAGGAAAATCCTTTTATTTAAAATACTCTTAGCATATAAATCCAGTTCTCTTTCAATCTTATATAAGTTGGGATTGGCATAAAAGTCAGTTGCAACGACCACCAAATCCGAATAAACAAGACATTGATGAGACCATTCAGGATGCTCATGGTCGCAAACCATGATGTTCAGTCCATCGTGCTGCTCAAGTGAACCGAAAACTTTTTCATAAGATGTTTTTGATTGTGATTCGTAATCAAAAATCTGTATGGGAATCCTTTGTTCAGTGAAGAATGATTCCATTTCATCTGTCCAAGGGCTGAGGTCATTTTCTGGTTGAAGATTGATGATGGCAATATTTTTTGGGGCAGAAGTTTTGTTCTGTTGGAAAATATTCCTCCTCAATCTATTGATGATAAATTTTGTCAGAATATTTGCGAAAAGAGGATTTTTAGATACCAGCTGAGTATAATCCTGCTGGTTAAATTCCAGAACAAAGGATTCTCTTATCGCTATCACAGAAGCCATTCTAGGCTCATTAGTGAAAAGAGCAAACTCTCCCACTGGATCTCCTTCACCGATATCGCCAAGAATTTGAGTTTCTTTACCTTTTTCAGCAATGGCTCTCAATCTTCCTGTAAGGACTATGTATAGTAAATTTTCCTTATCTCCCTGATGGATTAAATAATCACCTGTTTTAAGTTGTTTTTTCTTTCCTGAGTCAAAAATCATTCGGATATCCGGTTCAGACATCTCTGCAAAAAGTTTTTTTAATAAGCGATGAAAATGCAAATTGTATTCAATCATTATTTTGGGTTTATTTTTTTCTTGATCAGCTGTAAAATTTAAATTAACGCTAAAAATTCAAAGTGTTGGAATTTGATTGCCAAAAGGAGATTGATGATGCCAAAACCACCATGATACAATGTCACCTTCTTTAATGGATTAGTCAAATCAATTGAATAATAAGATAAAATATTGATAACTAAAAGAAATGGTTGAAATGATTTTATAGAATTTACCTATTTTAAGCTTTTGTGTTGATTTGATGAGGTTTGTCGAAAGCATTTTAATAATTACTTAAGTTGAGCTTCATGAAGCATTGTCTTGTTGAAGAGCTTAAAATGCCTTAAACTTTAAAAGCCTATTAACCACCATTTTGATTTTTTCCCTTTTTCTCTCGATTCTGATAGTGATAAAAGTTGCGGTCATTGTGATTTGGAAAATTAAATTCAGACTTGTCAGTATTAGAAAACCTGGCAATTCTTTTTTCTTTTTTTATTTTAAAGAATGAAGAGCAATTCTATTTCCTTCAGAATCTATAAATAAAGCCATGTAGCCGATTTCTATTGTGATCAAAGTTTTACCTTGAAGCACTTGTCCACCTGCTTTAGGGATGCGCTCCAATTCCTGATTGACATCTTCTGAAGAAAAATACACCAAGACACCGTTCTCACTGGTCTGATAATTTCCTTCCGATTTTACCAAACTCCCTCCTGCGCCACCCATTTCGTGATTCCAGGGAAACCAAGCCATATCAATTGGACCCAACTGGTGTCTTTCCAATTTGCAATCAAAAACTTTTTCATAGAAAGCTATGGCACTTTCCATATCGTTGACCGGTATTTCAAACCAGCTTACGGTTACATGATTATTCATAGTAAAGTGGGTTTAGATAATAAAAATAAGTAGATAAATGGGATTTCACCTTACATTTTGAAGGAAAAAGAAGGTTTTATCGGCCAGAAAAAGAGGTCAAGGAATTAAGCCTTCCTTGACCAATTTTCTTTCCATACCTTGAACTCGGACAGAGAAACCCTAAACCGGGCGAAATTGCCCTCATTGAGTACAAGCAGGTCACCTTCAACCATTTCCCTGAATCTATCGCTGTCTTCTTCTGGAAAGTTTTTGGCAATAGCTTGAATCAGTTGAGCACCTTCCTTTGGGTTCAAATTTTCAGAAACGATCTTCATGATCAGTTTTTTGATATCATCCCGGTACTTAGTTCGAAAGGGGTCAGGTTCACTGATTGTCTGTCTTATGGCCGCATAGCGTAAAGCTGATTTTTCGTAAGCCCACATAAATACATCCTTCAACAAATCAATTTGATTCAATTCATATACCCCGAGAATCCCTTGAGTGTAAAATGTATTGGGAACTTCCACAAAGGAAACCGGAGAAAGGTTGTTTTTGAACAATGGAATATTGGCTGCCAACCTGGATGTTCTCTTATTGACATCATCAAATGGCTGTAAGTAGGGTAAATGCACCATCATAAAGAATGCCTGTTCAAAAGGATTGCTGATTTCCACAGCTTTTTTAAGGATCAGCTCAAATTGTGCGGCGATCAATTGAGGTACGGATAGAGGCGTGTAAGCAGATTTATAAATCCCTACCGGCATTGATCTTAACCTACCCAATGATGCCTGCTCCTTCATGAGGTTTTCCGCAAGTAGAGCATGAAGGTTCAATAAGATGTAAGGTTTAAAGTCCAACTCTTCTCCCAAATCCACCAAAAACTCGATGGCATCCTTATGGTTGATAATCATTTGCGCCTCTTCTAAGGACTTTCCCTCAGCAGATTCACCCAATTCAAGGAGTCTTTGAGTGTCGAGCAATGAATATGTGTTACCTTCCAACCTGCTGGAGTTCCAAGAAAGATCAATCAACAGTCGGTTAAGAATTTCTCTGGCATGCGTACCTGCAGGCTGATGCTGACTATTGGTATATCCCAGTAAAGTTAGCTTATGGATGTCTTCATCTGGAAGATAAGCATCGATATTGGGTCTGTAGGAGTCCAAAAACTCCATATTGTAGCCAACTTTTTTCCTGTCCGATAGGGGATTTGAAAGGTAAGAAATGATTTTTTCACCTTCTTTGGAAACAGGAAAACCTTCTCTTTTGGGCCGAATCAATTTTTCTTGTTCACTTTCTCTGACCAGATGATCTGAATAATATAAATGGTATCTGGTGGATTTTGAGCCTCCGGTTGTGTAAATAATGCCTTCCTCTTTGAGTTTTTTAAGCCTACGCTGAAGGGTCCTCAATTCCAGGTTAAGCCCGCTTCCACTCATGATGTCCTCAATGGAGGCACCGTATGTGTTTTTGGCTATCACATTTTTGATAGTAAAAAGTTCATGTTTTGTGGTGGGATTGGTCATTGTCGTAAATCATCTTATTCACGACAAATTTACGCCATTATTTAATTTCAAAAAAAGTTTTAACGACATTTTTTTCAGTTTTGCGACAAAAAAATAAAACTTCTTAAATTCAAAGTGGAATGCTTTTCTGTTTATTAAAATTTATTCTTCCTTTTTGAAGACTTTGATAATCTTGAGGGATGTTCCATTTTCCAATTTGAACATGAGATAATCATTTTTTGACTTTAACCCCGCAAAAGACATAGGGGTATCAGATGCCATTTTCCAAGCATCTGGGAGTTCAAGAAGTTCTTCCTTTACCAAATATTCCACTCCTTCAATTAAGCTCCTGGCGGCGCCGGCCAAAAGTCCTTTTCCATATTTCATAGCTAGACGGCCGTTTTCTCCCAAAATAATTTCTTCTCCAATAGGGCTCTGGTATTCCCCAGGTTCCATGCCACAGAATTTGGTGCTGTCACTGATCAAAAATGCTTTTCTTCCTTTGACTTTTAGGACAACTTTCAAAAAGGATGGATCCAAATGAAAACCATCGGCAATCAGACTGGCATATAAGCCATCATTGGCCAATTGATCCCAAAGAATATTGGGATGTCGGGGAAGCATGAGTGGCACAGCATTTCCCAAATGGGTGGAGAGAGTGGCCCCAGCCTTGGTTGCATGCGCTAAATCTTTGGAAGAGGCATTTGAATGCCCGATGGCAACAAGAATATTTTCTTTGACGCATCTTTGGATCAATTCCTGAGCCCCTTCCAGTTCTGGAGCCAAGGTGATGAGTTTGATGCGACCGCCACTGGCATTTTGGAATTGTTTCACCAATTCCCAAGAGATTTTTTGTATGTGCTTTTCAGGATGGGCACCTTTAGCACCCTCAAGAGAAGAGATAAACGGTCCTTCTAAATGAATACCCAGAATACAGGAATTGATCAACGCATCATTTTGGCATGCCTTATTTATGATGTTCAGGTTTTCTGTTATGAGCTGAGGGTTGTTTGTAATCAAAGTTGGGAAAAAGCCAGTCACTCCTTTTTCCAATAAGACTTTGACTGCTTTTCGGATAGCTTCCAAAGTAAGCCCGCTTTCATTGAAATCTACCCCTGCTGCCCCATTGACCTGTAGATCTATCAGTCCTGGTCCGCAATAGGGGATTTGCATTTTTTGATTTTTTGGAATTTTAATGGTAGTGGGTCGGATACCCAGCCGATCGTCCAAAATGCAAAGTTTTCCAGTGAGGACATCTTTGGCAAAAATGTCTTCCTGCGATGCCCATGGTTGAATAAAGGGAAGAGCATCCTTATCGGTAAACAACTGGCAATTCCAATGTCCTCTCAGAATAGAGGCCGGACAAGTTTCATCTACTGGGCCGTAAAGGGTTTGATGTACGGCCTCTTTTTTCTTGGGGCCTGGGACCACACAACAGATGCAGTCCGCATTTAATAATGCAGGAACGGTCAAAGTTATGGCATGAGCAGGTACAGTAGCCAAATTCTCAAAACAGCCATCATTTACCTGTTGCTGTCTGCAAACCTTATCTAGCTCCACCACCTTGACGGATTGGATATCATTGAAATCGGCCACAGGAGGATCATTGAAGGCAATATGTCCGTTTTCACCTATTCCCATGCATACAATATCTATCCCTTTTTCATTCAAAAGTGTGGCATACCTTTCACATTCTTTTTCAATAGAATTATTTCCATCAATCAGATGGACCTGCTTCAAAGGAACATGGTCAAACAATGCAGCTTTCAAAAAATTCGAGAACAAAGCAGGATGGGAAGGATCAAGCCGCAGGTATTCATCCATATGAAATGCCACTACTTTTTCCCAAGGAATTTTGGAAGAGTTTCTGAGATAGTTCAAAAACTCATTTTGGGAGGGGGCCGCGGCAAATACTATCCTGATTTCATCTTTTTGCCTAGTGAGTTCAAGGATTTTATTCTCAACCCAGTTTCCGGCAGCCTCACCCATTTCTCCTCGGCTTTGATAAACTTGGACCTGCATGGATTATTAATTTTGATACAATTGTGAAAACATGTTGCTTACTTTTTCAGGAATTTTTCTCTTGGAAAGAAGACCTATTGTTACAAAAGTGATAAAGGAAATCATCAAAGGCAGGCTGACCTGAATGGCAAGGCTACAAATTTCCACATTTTTTGTCAATATAAATGCCATCAGTCCGGCGAGAACAGAAGAGATGGCTGCACCAGGGCCACATGTCCGAAAGGCGGGGACCAGTCCCAAAAGTAATGGTACCGCGATTGGGCCAACCAAAGCACCGAACCAGGAAATGATCAAGCCTAACACCCCTCCAAAATATTCGTATTGCAATGCCACCAAAATAGTCATAGAAGTGAACACAAAGGTGACAGTTCTGGCTATTTTCAAGGAGTTTGAATGTATTTTCGCTGAAATAGTAGGAAGTATATCCCTGCTGATTACCGCTGCAATGGTATTGATATCGGAAGAAGTCATGGACATGGTATTGGCAAAGAGGGATGCAATAACCAAACCTACTAATCCCGAGGGCAACAGAAGCAAGGTCAGTTCCCCGTAGGATTGGCTTGGGTCTGCCAAATCCGGAAGGAGGACAGGTGCTGCCCACATGGGGAAGAATAGAATCAAGGGCCAGATCAGGTAAAGCCATCCTGATAATTTAGCGGCTTTCACTACTTGCTGTTCAGATGGACTGGATATATAGCGGGTGGCGAGGTTCCACTGCCCGCCATTATAGGATAAAAAGTTGATAAAGAGGAATGCCAAGGCAAAGCCAATGGTATACGGTTCATGGAAAACTTGACTGTTGCCTTCAGGAAGTCGCTGCCAAAGACGGGAAAGGGTGGATAATCCTTCAAGATGCATGAGAATAGCGATAAACATCACCACTCCTGCCAATAGCTGAACGATAAACTGGGTAAAATCCGTGATGACAACAGCCCAAAGTCCTCCAAAGGTGATATAGAGCAATGAGATTCCTCCAGAAACCAGAATACCTACCGGCAAGCTGATTCCCGTAAACACATTTAATAAAATAGCGATAGATGCCCACTTGGCACCGATATCGAATAATTTCAGTAATACGCCGGACCAAGCCATCAGTTGTTGGGTGAATAGATTGTACCTGATTTTTAAAAATTCCAGAGGGGATTGGATTTGGAAAACTTTCCTCAATTTCATCCAAAGTACCGGGAATTTTTTGGCACTCATCAGGATGCTGACCCCTATGGTGAATGCCCACCAGAAATAAACCGATATCCCATGAGTAAAGGCCAAAGCTGCATAAGCCACAAATACCGCTCCGCTGTAGCCGGAGACGTGGTGGGAGATTCCCGATAGCCACCATGGGAGATTTCCCCCTGCTACGAAATAGTCCTCGGAATTTTTATTCCTGAAATAGGAATAGATCCCAATGATCAACATCAATAGAAAAAAGAGACCAATGATGATCAGGTCAAGTGTGCTTAGTTTCATGACCCTGTATGTCTAAATGCTGGGTTCCCATCCTGGTTGGTAAGCTCTTGACCAGTATTGAAGGGCCTCAGGATTGTTAAGGATGTGGCCTGTTTTTGGGTCTATATCCAAAGATCGGCCAACACGCTGGGCAATATTTCCCAATTGTACCAATAGGGTACTGGTCTGCCCACCGTATATGTCTGCAGCTAATGGCGTTCCTTTTCGGATTGCATCAAACATGTTTTGAATGTGGATGCTGTCCAGTTCATGGGTAGGGTCCGAAAGGTTTCTGGGATCTACCTGTCTTTCATATTTGACTTCTTTGACCACTTTATTTTGTCGGTCCAAAATGCTGTAATTATTCCCCCCATCAATTTTGATAGCACCTTCTTCTCCGTAAAATATTACTCCTACACTGGAGCTTTCCACATTCAAACCATTACAGCTCCTTCCTTCCCAGGTAATGAGGCTTTTGTTTTCAAATTCCAGGTTGATAATCTGGGTGTCGGGTGTTTCCCAATCATCCTGATAGTGGTAGCGTCCTCCGGCTGAACTCACAGTTGTTGGATAATTCACTTGTAAGCCCCATCTGGCCAAATCCACCATGTGGGTACCATTGTTCAAAGATTCTCCTGTTCCCCAGTTCCAGAACCAATGCCAATTGTAATGGATGATATTGTCCCGGTAATCCTCTCTTGGCGCCGGGCCTTGCCATAAGTCATAATCCAGATGTTGTGGAACAGGTACTTTTTTTCCGATACCAATGGGTGCCCTGTTGTTGCTGTACCATGTTTTGGCCATATAGGGCCTGCCGATGACTCCAGCGTGTAGCGCTTTGATGGCTTCTGCCACATGGGGCCAGGACCTTCGCTGATTTCCCATTTGGATGATTCTTTTGTATTTATTAGTGGCTTGGAGCAACAATTCTCCTTCATTCGGATTGTGGCTGGCAGGTTTTTCCAGATAAACATCTTTTCCCGCTTTGCAGGCCAAGATGGCCGCAGGTGCATGCCAATGGTCAGGAGCTGCCACCACTAAAACATCCATATCTTTGTCCTCCAGACTTTTTCTGAAATCAAGAGTGTTTTTTGGTATTTTTTGCTGTACCATGGAAACTGCCTGAATACATTTTTCTGCGGCAAGGCTGTCCACATCACTTACATGAAGCACTTCCGCATTAGGTTGGGAAGCAAAATTCAAAGCCAATGCATATCCCCTGCTATTGACACCCATCACGGCTACTTTGATCCGCTCATTGGCTCCCAGGATATTCCTGTAGCTTTTTGAACTGAAAGCAGGCAGTACGCCGCCAAGAGTGAGGGCAGCAGTCGCGCTAAGTGATTTTTTAAGAAAATCCCTTCTGGAGTCTTTTGGATTTTTCATAATGCTGGGAAACTTCTTCTACAAGATGAAATTGGCGGTTATTCCATTAACTTGTTACAATATATTGATTAATTCAAGTTAATTAATGAAAATTTTGTTAATTGGAATGATCTTTATTTAAAAATTCGGCTTTCTTGTGGTTTCCCAAAATCACACCTTTGGTGTAATTCGTTTTTGATTTACCAAGATCAAGTCTTAATTTTCAATAGATTGATTTGAGAATTAAACACGCACAATCCTCCCAAGGCGTTTGATTATGCTGTTAATGACTTAATTGTCCTACTATGAATGAAAGAAGAAACTTCCTGAAGTCAACCGGTACGGCCATTATCGGTACGGCCGTATTGCCTTTGACATTTTCGGTTCAACCTGCCCAAGCCTCGATAAATAAAGTTTTGAAAGTAGGTCTGATAGGTTGTGGTGGTAGGGGAACTGGTGCCGCAGCACAGGCCTTAAAGGCTGACCCTGATGCCATTTTGAGCTGTATGGCGGATATTTTTCCTGATTATCTGGAAGAATCTTACAACAACCTCATGATGGTCAGCCCAAATCAGGTCAAAGTAGATAAAACCAATCAGTTCATAGGTTTTGACGCTTACAAGAAGGTTTTGGATTCGGATGTGGACGTAGTGATACTGACCACCCCTCCAGCATTTAGGCCCCATCATTTTGCTGAGGCGGTGGCTGCTGGGAAACATGTCTTTTGCGAAAAACCAGTAGCGGTAGATGCGGCAGGTGTCCGGGCTGTTTTGGAAGCTGCAAAAAAGGCAAAGGAAAAAGGACTTTCGGTTGTTTCTGGGTTTACCTATCGCTATGATTTTCCCAAAAGAGCTCTTTTTGAAAAAATCTCCCAAGGAGATATTGGGGAGGTAAGGTCTATCCTGACAGTGAGAAATGGTGGAGGATTATGGTATAAAAACAGAAGGCCTGACTGGACAGAAATGGAATACCAGTTGAGGAATTGGTATTACTATGATTGGTTATCGGGAGATTATATCGTGGAAATGATGGTTCATAGCTTGGACCTGATGTCTTGGGCACTTGGAGGGCAATTGCCGGTCAAGGTAACAGGTACAGGAGGAAGGCAGGCGAGGACAGAACCAAAGTGGGGTAATATTTATGACCATTTCGCCATAGAATATGAATACGCCAATGGCATAAAGGGGATGCATTTTAGCAGACAACAGCAGGGTAGTTCGAATACTAACCGTGCAGAAATCGTAGGCAGGGAAGGGGATGCACTTATTGATATTGGCAGGCAAACACATGCTATCAGAGGTAGCAATTCATGGGATTATGAAGGAGAAAAAAATAATCCCTATGAAACACAGCATGAGGAATTGTTTGCTGGGATCAGAACGGGCAAACCGATAAACGAAGGAGAGTTGATGGCCAATAGTACCATGCTGGCCATCATTGGAAGAATGTCGGCATACTCTGGGCAGACCATTTCCTGGGAGGATGCCATTAAATCTAACCTCACGCTTGGTCCTAAAATGGAAGAATATGACTGGGATTTAGTTTGGCAGGTTCCTTCTGTGGCAGTGCCTGGTGTTACCAAAGTTTTATAATGAATGTTTAAACCCAAGTCCACTGACATGAAAAAAATATTATTGATTGGTCTGTTGGTTTATTTTGCTTCGCAGGTCAATGCTCAGGAGTATTTATTTGAATTTGGTACAATTAGGGGGTTGGATGCCTTGGTCACTTCAGAATCACCTGAAGAAGTTCCAATTAAGTGGTTTGATGTCAATACGGGAAAAGATACCTGGTATTTCGAGGGAGATGATTTGGTGTGTAAAGGTTTACCCATTGGTGTCATCCGTTCTGAGAAGCAATACCAAAATTTCATCATGCACATCGAGTGGAAGCATATGGAAGCAGGGGGGAATTCAGGGACATTTGTCTGGAGTAGTGCTGTTCCGGGAGAAAATCGGCTGCCGGATGGTGTGGAAGTGCAGATGTTGGAACTGGACTGGGTAAATCAGAATAAAAAGGACGGAGTATTGCCACCGATCGCTTACGTACATGGTGAATTGTTTGGGGTAGGGGGAGTGGAAACGATTCCTGACAATCCAAGGGGAACTAGAAGTAAATCCATAGAAAACCGCTGTTTGGGAAAAGGAGAATGGAACACTTATGTGGTCGTTTGTGTGGATGGGGTCATCAAACTTTCCGTTAATGGAAAATTTGTCAATGGCATCAGTCAGTCCACCCAAAGAAAGGGATATATCTGTTTGGAGTCTGAGGGAGCGCCAATCCATTTCAGGAACCTTCGGATTACGGAATTGCCATTTGGAGTTGTTACAGATGAGCAAATTGCACCTTTATTGAATTGATGCGGCGAATATTTTCCAAAGCAGCATAAATGATGAGAAAGCATCAAAAATATAAAATGCCGTTTGTCAAAATTTTAGAATAGCAATAGGCTTATTTTGATTATATTCCAATTTAAACCCAATTAAGACCTATGAAAAACTTATTTAAAATTTTGACACTGTCGCTAATGGTACTGATATCAGGCCAGCTTTATGCGCAGGAGATTGCGCTTCAACTGTATTCTTTAAGGAATGAAATGAAAGAGGATGTAAAAGGTTCCCATCAATTGGTTGCCGATTGGGGGATCAAATACATAGAAGGTGGAGGGACATATGGAATGGAATTGGAAGCCTATAAAAATCTTATTTCAGGATTAGGTTTGTCCATGATTGCAGTCGGTGCAGATTACAATCAACTCAAAGACAATCCCCAAGAAATCATAGACAATGCCAAAGCATTTGGTGCTAAGTATGCCACCTGTTTTTGGATTCCACATCCATCAGGTCAATTTAGTGACGAAGAAATGCAGGAAGCCATTGAAGTGTTTAACCGGGCTGGTAAAATCCTGAAAGATGCGGGAATTACCCTTACCTATCATCCGCATGGATATGAGTTTAAGCCATATGGAAAAGGAACTTTGTTTGATAAGATGTTGGTTGAAGCCAACCAATTTGAATTTAATATGGACGTGTATTGGGTAAAAATGGGTGGTGGAGACCCTTTGGCCATTATGAAAAAGTATCCAAAGAAATTCCCACTACTTCACTTGAAAGATAGAGCACATGGAACTCCGGGCAATACAAATGGACAAGGCGACGTTGAAACTAATGTAGTTCTGGGTACTGGAGATGTGGATATCAGAGGATTGATCAAGCAAGCCAAAAAAGTAGGCACCAAATACCTCATTATCGAAGATGAATCTTCCAGATCCGTACAACAAATCCCTCAAAGTGTCGCTTATATCAAGCAGGTTTTGGGAAAGAAATAAAATAACTCATTGTAATGAGTCACCCATTAGGGGGTGTCCGAAAAGTCGAGACACCCTTTTTTTATTGTTGATCTTCTCTAAAATTATTATTTTAGAGTTGAACAAAATACAACAATGTCTAAGGTAGTTTTTAAAAATCAGACTGGCAATTG